>NZ_LGRP01000009.1:40042-40693 GCF_001636635.1 Paenibacillus sp. O199 | reverse complement strand
TGGTAGGATTCAACAATGTTTTGGAAGTATGGATCCAGAAGCAGGTTTTTCAGTGCTGCATCTTTGTCATACGCTTCTTTAATGTTTTGCAGGAACTGCGAACGGATGATGCAACCACCACGGAAGATCATGGCGATGTTGCCGTATTTCAGATCCCAGCCGTACTCGTCGGAAGCTGCGCGCATTTGGGCAAAACCTTGTGCGTAGGATACGATTTTACTTGCAAACAGCGCTTTGCGAACATTCTCAATGAACGCTTTTTTGTCACCGGAGAATGCTTCAACCGCAGGTCCGTTCAGGATTTTGCTCGCTGCCACACGCTCGTCTTTCATCGCGGACAGGAAGCGGGAGAATACGGATTCTGTAATCATGGACAATGGTACGCCGAGATCCAGCGCGCTTTGGCTTGTCCATTTTCCTGTTCCTTTTTGTCCAGCTGCATCCAGAATGACATCAACCATTGGTTTGCCCGTTTCCGGATCGTATTTGGAGAAGATATCTGCTGTGATTTCGATCAGGTAACTATCCAGCTCTCCCTGATTCCATTCTGTAAAGATGGCGTGAAGCTCCTCAACGGACACATTCAACACGGATTTGAGCAGGTGGTAAGCTTCACCAATCAACTGCATATCTCCGTATTCGATACCGTTA
>NZ_LGRP01000009.1:0-40032 GCF_001636635.1 Paenibacillus sp. O199 | reverse complement strand
ACATAGTGTCCGGCACCATCTGGTCCGATATATGTACAACAAGGATCGTCTCCGACTTTGGCCGAAATGGCTGTCAGGATCGGTTCAACCAGCTTGTACGCACTCTCTTGTCCACCTGGCATAATTGCAGGGCCTTTCAACGCGCCTTCTTCCCCACCGGATACACCTGTACCGATGAAGCGAATGCCTTTGTCTTCCAACTCTTTGCTGCGACGTTGGGTGTCAGGGAAGTATGCGTTACCGCCATCAATGATGATGTCGCCCTCATCCAAATGAGGAAGCAGTTGTTCAATGGTAGCGTCGGTTGCATAACCAGCTTGTACCATGATCAGGATTTTGCGCGGGGATTCCAGGGATGCCACAAACTCTTCAATAGAGAATGTGCCTGTCAGGTTTTTACCTTCGGCTTCTTTCAGAAGATCGTTGGTTTTCTCCGGGGAACGGTTAAATACCGATACCGTGAAACCTCTGCTTTCAATGTTAAGGGCCAAATTTTTGCCCATTACTGCAAGTCCAATGACACCGATCTGTTGTTTCGCCATCTGGTCCTCCATCCTTTGCTCCAATTAATTTTATTGAAATGAATTCTCAACAATACCCCCATTTTAACGGTTTTACGCATAGAAGTGAACCCCGGACCATGGTCGCACAGCGAGAAAACACCCCAATTACCTGAGGTGTTCATCGTATTTTCATAAATACAGCGTTATATTTCAGCCTTCCAGCATCAACATGTGCCCTGACAACTGCTTTAAGACTTTACGACAGACATTTGCTTTTTCGATATTATCCATCTGAATGGCGGCATACAGACGCTCCAGTTCATCATCCACTTCCATGCGCAGCAGCATGAGTCGCTCCTCGCCTTCGCGCGAGAGGAACATTTCTTCCATCTCTTCCGCCGTCGGCGCAGGTTCCTTTTGAAAAATAACACGCTGTTTGAACCCGGATACTTCAACGAGACGAATGACTTCACCAAACAAAATATTCTCCACGGTCATCTGCTGATCCTTAAACCGTTTCACAACGGCATGCCCGCGTGTATCCCCAATCAGCTTCTCCAACCATTCCGCAAGCTTTGCGTCCTTGATAATATAATCTCCGGTCATCTTGTAATTCCCACTGCGCGTCTGTTGAAAACGGAGCTTTACCAGCTTGCGTCCGGTGCGGACTGACAGAATAAAAAAGGATTCGTCCTCGCTCCAATATAGTGAATACCCCTCACGAATAAGGTCTTTGATCAAATTTTGGATATGCCGACGGTTGAACCGCAGCTCCAGATTGCAATATTCAACTTCATAACTCTTATTCACGGCACTCCCTCCATCTGTACCGGAGATGCTCCGGCCATCTTCTTCAATCGCTTCTACTCAATCGGCTTACCCTATTTTATACTTCATTTTATGTAAGGGTACTTGGTTATTTGACTATTTTTCACCGATTGATCCTAAGGATCGCAGCTTTCCGCAGATGCACAGGGGCAAGCCCCCGATTTTCATGATATAATGGACGCGAAATGAAGGTATGCAGAGGTTATGTGCGGACTGCGAATTGATCGGGATGATGCCCTTGCTGCAGATGGGTCAAGTTCCTGGAAACGGTTCGTTCAACGTTCAAAACACTGCTGCCGCTCTATAAGATGTCTTTGTCTTAAGTACGTTGAACGATTAGTTCCCAGAGTTGATCACTCCGGCGGGCAGAATAATCTTCCCGTCGTTAGCTGAATGGATGCAATGGTTGCACCATGCTACATAAAAAGGGAGTTCCACAACCTGTATGGTTGTTGGAACTCCCTTTTCTTATTGGATCCACCTTATCAGACTTCAATCGCATCATTTGGCAGGAGCTGTACGATACGGTTTACGGGATAACACATAGTGCACAACGGCAAGTCCAGCCATAACGACAGCACTTCCGATAAATGGAGCCGGATGACTAACGTGATCCCACAGCAGTCCGGATACAATCGGCCCTACGACCATGCCTGATCCCTGAAGGGTCAGGAAGAAACCCCAGATCGCTCCGCGTTCTCCTTTGGGAATCAATGTGGCTACAAACGCATTCCAAGCCGGGAGAATCATCGCATAGCTGACGCCAACCAACATGACGATACCGAACACAACTGGAATAGACGTAATAGAAGAAAAAGCAAACAGACTCACTGCTGCCATTAAAAAACCGATGTTCAGGAACGGTGCCGTTCCAAACCGGTCTACCATTTTCCCTACAGGCAGCAATGCAATGACCGTAATGCCTCCACCCGCTATCAGCAACAAGCTGTATAGGTTGGGCGAGATGTGCAGGTCTGTGCGAGTGTATAGCGTAATCACGGGACTGAGCAGACCAATAACAAAAGACTGCATGAATAGTGCAGGATATACGAGCGGATTAACATTAAGGGTGCTGCGTACCCGTTGCAATGTACCCTGGACACTGTTTTTAAGTCGGATGAACGGCGTGAAAATATTCGGTTTAGCCGGATATTTCATATCTGACCGCTTCGTCTCACTTTCCGCATGCTCTCCCTCAACAATGACACGTCCGGGTAAAATCAAAGCGACCAGAATGACCAGAATTGCAACACCCATCAACACCAAGAAAATGGTGCGATAATCGTGATGCGTCCGCTCCAATAGCCAGTTCATTCCGATCGGCCCTAGACCAGTCCCCCCAAGTGCCGCCATCTCCAGCGCACCCATGGCTGTACCGTTCTTGTTCTGTGGCCCCGACATCGCAGTCACGCCTGTCATAGCGCAAGGCCAAAGGGGTGACGTGCCAACTCCAAGAATGAGACAAGCCATGGCAAGGCCAAATGCACTTTTGAAGAATATAATCATGATTACAGCAACTAATGTACAAATTAGCGCCGTCACCATTGTCGCGCGGAACCCGATCCGTTCTGCTGCCCAGCCAGAGGGAGCCCGGAACAGATTATCTCCCAAATATTGAAGGGCAAAGGCCACACCAATCACGCCAGCGGACAAACCCAGAATATTGTCCATATACACGGGCAAAATAGCGACCAGCAGGGCACCTTTAATAATTTCAACTAGAAAAAGCGTTAGCCACATGGCGATAAAGAAAGGTGATCGCAGGATTTTGGCTGGTTTTGTATTGGTTTGCATTCTTTTTCCCCTTTCGATGCTTGCTTGCCCATCTCCTATCCTTACTGTAACCCTCGGGGATGTGTCCAAATCTCAGCAATTCGAAAAATTGTCAAGCAATATTGCTTGCATTCGGTTCTTAATTTGCTATACTCAAATTTGTTTGAGATTACAAAATGATAAGTTATCAGCGAAGCTGAACTAAATCCGTGATCGCAAGAAAAACATCCGCTACATGCGGTCTGTCTTCATAGAATTTACGTCGAAAGACGTTTTTCTTACAAATTATAATTAGGAAAGGTTGTGACAGCACTGATGGATCACCGCCGTACGCCGCTGTTTACCGCTTTAAAAAATCACGCGGCACTCAATCCGGTGCAATTTCATATTCCGGGACATAAAAAAGGATTGGGAACGGATACCGAATTTCGTGAATTTATCGGCGATAATGCCCTCTCCATAGATTTGATTAACATCGCACCGCTAGATGATTTGCATCAGCCAACCGGTGTCATTGAGGAAGCGCAGATTCTGGCAGCCGATGCCTTCGGAGCCGATTATACCTATTTTAGTGTACAAGGCACAAGCAGTGCCATCATGACCATGATTCTGTCGGTATGTGAACCGGGTGACAAGATTATTGTGCCCCGTAATGTGCATAAATCGGTCATGTCTGCCATCATTTTCTCAGGAGCGAAACCCGTATTCGTCTCTCCTGCGCAGGATGCCAATCTAGGGATTGATCACGGTGTCACTACAGGCGCGATCCGACGTGCTCTTGAGCGTCATCCCGATGCCAAGGCTTTGCTCGTCATTAACCCAACGTACTTCGGCGTATGTACCGATCTAAAAGAAATTGTTGAACTGGCGCATAGCTATCAAGTCCCAGTACTTGTGGATGAAGCGCATGGCGTACTCATTCATTTCCATGAAGATCTGCCGCTCTCAGCCATGGCCGCCGGGGCTGATATGGCTGCAACGAGTGTACACAAGCTCGGTGGTTCGATGACCCAGAGTTCTGTACTCAATCTGAACACGAAGAATGGATATGTGAATCCACAACGTGTACAAACCATTCTGAGTATGTTGACTTCAACGTCGACTTCTTACATCCTGCTGGCTTCGCTCGACACGTCGAGACGTAATCTGGCTCTGAATGGCCATCAGATGGCACAGAAAGCCATTGATCTGGCTGAGTTTGCAAGACGCTCCATTAATGATATGGACGGACTATATTGCTTCGGCAGAGAGCTGCTGGGCACAGAGGCTACCTTTAATTACGACCCAACCAAAGTAACCATTCATGTTCGCCACCTTGGAATTACAGGCTACGAAACAGAGAACTGGCTACGTGAGCATTACAAAATCGAGGTGGAGCTCAGTGATATGTATAATATTCTGTGCCTCATCACACCGGGAGATACGGATGACTCCGTAGAAATCTTGCTGAACGCCCTGCAGGATCTATCCCGTACGTATTATCAGGTGAATCCAGCCCATGAGCTGGTGGTCAAGGTTCCAGATGTACCACAGCTGATGCTGACTCCACGTGATGCGTTCTATGGTGATACCGAAGTCATTCCTTTCAAGGAATCCGCAGGTCGGATTATTTCGGAATTCATCTACGTATATCCACCAGGAATTCCGATTCTGCTGCCAGGTGAGGTTATCACTCAGGAAAACATCGATTACATCATTGATCATGTTGAAGTTGGACTGCCTGTAAAAGGACCTGAAGACCGTAGCGTAACCAACGTGAAAGTCATCGTGGAAGCAGATGCAATATTCTAGAACAGCCACCTCTGCATGAGGTTGATCGATCTCTAAGGACCAAGCGGGATGCTTGGTCTTTTTTATTTTTTCTCCACACAGACTTGTCCTGCCTTGGGCTTATGATCGCTGTCTTATTTGCATTTTTCCACCTATTCCACTGTCCCTATCGCAAGAAAAAACAGCATATACACCTAATAAAAAGCAAACAAAAGGCCCCCTATAATTAAGGAGCCTTCTTGCTTTATTCCAAAAGGATGACTATTCTTGGCTTGCAACGAGTTCGTTGTACGCCGCTTCAACACGGGTCCACTCTTCTTCGTCTTCAATATTGTAGAGCACCATTTCCTCGTCTTCTTCTTCCATACGCAGAATGATGCCGTCAGCTTCAGGATTGTTACGTTCCAGCAGGAGCGCATAAACATGCTTCTCCACGTCAAACGTCTCCACCAAAACCATCTCCACGTCATTTCCGTTCTCGTCTGTCAGTGTCAGAAGAACTTCTTCATGCTCGTGGTCGTGGTCGTGGTCTTGACCGCATCCGCAGGCATCGCCGTGTTCATGTGTGTGATCGCTCATTGATATACCTCGCTTTATAAATAGAAATTGTGTAACCTTGCATATCGTAACATGTTCAATGGTCCAGGTCAATTTAACCGACAAGGTTATTTTTGCTTCAATCGTTCAGCGCGGTAATGATTTTCTCGGCTGCCAGTACATAATTACTGTTTGCATTTTCTTTAATATAAAAACCGACTTGATACTTGCCAGCCCGGCTGAAATCATACGTAAAATCGTACGTTCGGAACCAGAAGTTATCCTTCTGTGTCTTAAGCTCCTGAGACTGAATATCCTTAACCTCACCACTTGGATTGGTAATCGTCACCTTCACGGCAGCTATATCTGTTGTCAAACTGTCGACTTGTGAGAACACATTAAATTTCAACTTACCCACGTTCACGTTGCCAAACACGGTATCTCCCTTGAAGAGAAAAATATGTACATTCGGTTTGATAACCGTTACTCTCTTGTTTGTGGTATCCCATCTGGCGATTCCGCCCGCTTCTCTTACAGGTACATAGGTCGTTCCGTCAATCAGATAACCACCGTCAGCTGCTTCCTTGCCGTTAATGAGAACCCGAATCTTCTCGTTCACTGAATCTGCAAACAATAAAGACCCGCCGAGCAAGGAGAATACCGTGACACACAGCAAAATTCTTTTCCATTTCATTCCGTCAATATTCCCTCCCCTGCTGCTAGCTGTTGTACATTTATACTGCAGGTTCATCCACAAAGTTGCGCTGTTTTTCATCATTTTTCATTTTTTATCCAGAATATTTTCCACCCCTTGGAACGATCAAAAAGAGGCGTTCCCTGTTAAAGGACGCCCCTATAGTATAGTTGTTGGCAATACGTAATTATACGAACTTCTTGTAGGTCAAACTTATTATGAAGCGGACTACGAAGTATGACGAGTCAATATACAAGGTACGCCCTTGCCTACAGCTCCATCGGTTCGCATCCGTGCTGCATAATCCATTCCTCGTGTACAGGGGGTCTTGCAACGCTCACATACATCCGAAGTAACCAATTTCATGGATACACGAAGTTTGTCACTCTTTAACGCGGGAGCCTTTTTTCCCTTTGCTTTTGCCATCCCGGATTCCCCATTTCCCCAATTGCTTGCTGATGTAATGCATCATATGGGGATTCGCCCGGTTGTGTGTCAAAAGCAATAAACTTCGTGCATGATATCGTTTAAATGAAACCGCCGTTTGCACGCAGCGTCTGTCCTGTAACCCATTGCGACTCTTCACTGACAAGGAAAGAGATCACATTTGCAATGTCCTCCGGTTCACCTAGACGACCAAATGCATTCATTTTACGTAGCCCTTCGAGCTGTTGCTCCGTCTTCCCTACAGAAAACAACTCGGTATTCACCGGGCCTGGTGCAACAGCATTAATAGTGATTTGTCTGGAGCCAAATTCTTTTGCAAGCTGACGAGTAATCTGTTCAACTGCTCCTTTGGTACCTGCGTACACGCTGTATCCCGGAAACATCTGTCCGGTTACAGAAGTGGAGAAGTTAACAATTCGGCCCTGCTCCTCCATGTGTTTCAATGCTTGCTGACAAGCAAAAAATGTACCTTTCACATTGATGGCAAACTGCTGATCGAATTCTTCCTCCGTCACATCTGCCAAAGGCGTTGTCTTCATGATGCCTGCATTGTTGATCAGAATATCAACTTTTCCAAGCTGGCTAATCGTTTCGGAAAATAAACGCTCCACATCTTCCTTTCGGGCAAGGTCAGCCTGAACGGTAATGGCACGGACTCCTTTTTGGCGAGCAATATCTGCCACCTGCTCTGCTTTGTCTGGGCTGCTCGCGTAGTTAATGACGACATCCGCGCCCAATTCAGCGAGTTGCTCTGCTATAGCACGTCCGATCCCCCGGGATGAGCCAGTTACAATGGCTACTTTACCTGCTAGCTTTTTCATTTACGATTACTCCCTCTCTTGTTCAAAATGTAATAATCCCTTTTCTATCAACAACCATACCTGTGCAAATTCCGCATCAATTGTAGGGCTCTGCCATTCATAGGCGTGTGCCGGATGATGAAAACGGGCTGTAGCTTGAAGGATCGCCGTTGCAACCACGTCTGGGTTGTTAAATTGGAACTGGTTCTCCTGCTGGATAATCTCACTCAAATGACGTACAAGATGTTGCACATGTTTATTGATAATATCTGCGGATTCCTGAGTTACCCGTGCGTACATCTCAAACAACTCTGCATCGGATTCGGCATAATGACGTTTACGAGCAATTAATGCTTCTATATATACTTTCAGATGACGTGTTCCCTCTCCGTTATAACTCTGATCCTTAGTTATTGCCGTCAAAGGCGCAATAATCTCATCTTCGAGCCATTGTGCGGTCACGCCTTCAAGTAATTCTTTCTTGCTTTTATAGTGCCTGTAAATCGTACCGTGACTAACTCCAAGCAATTTAGCGACATCCGTAACAGATGTTTTGGCAACACCGAAGCGCCGGAGAGTTTCCTGCGTTGCTCCAATAATTTGTTCCTTGGTTAAAAATTCAGAAGTTTTGTCCTTTTCCATAATGATTAAGATGGTTACACCATCCTCAAGTCACCTCCGTTGAAATTAGATTAACACAGCGAATAACAAATGACAAATATTTATTTTTGTCATTTGTTATTCGCTTGATGATTTATATGTAAGAGCGTAAAGAAAAAAAGAGCCCATTTAATATGGCCCTTATCCAAAGTTTTAATGTTTCTCTTTTTCTAGAAAACGAACTTAAACAATACGAAGATTACCGAAAGAATCCCAGCGAGAATTAGCCAGTTGCTAATTTCCCACCAAATGCTCTTCCCTCCGGCTAAAAGCTGTTGTTCATTTTCTTCATGGCGCTGTTTGTGTGTATGTGACTCTGAGGCATGGGGCGGCTTGCTAAAGTCCATCATATACATTCCCCTTTCCAGCAGCTTTAATCTTATGGTTCCATTATAACCCATAATGAGCAGAAATTTATTAATTCTCAAAAAAGATGCTATTTCCATACAACAGTAGAGGAAGCGTGTCATTAATCCATTGTTCCATAGGCACGTTCCGACCCTGCAGGTTCCATTGATAAGCCGTGCCATACATCCCCCAGCTTAACAGAACTGCTGCTGTCTCTTTACGAGAGTTCTGCCCCGGTGTGGAGGTTTTCTGACGATTCAACAGTTGCAAAATAATAATCTGGATTTTTTCTCTAATTTGAAGTTCCAGTACGGTTCCCAGTGACCTGTAACTTCGTTCGCAGCGAGTACTGACTTCAGCATGAAATTCACACAGGGCTGTTAATATTTTTCTCAAAACTTCTTCATTAAATGTATCACCCTGATCCATTCGATCATTCAATTTCTCCATGAATGAATACGTAACGGTCGAATCCAGAATGGCAAATTTATCGGTGAAGTGTGCATAAAATGTGGCTCGATTCACCGTAGCTTTTTCGGTAATATCCCCCACGGTCAGAGAATCAAAGTCCTGATGCTGCAATAGGGATAGGAACGCATCCTGCAGGAGCTGACGTGTCCGAATGACACGAGGATCCTGGTTATTTTTAATCGTCATTCGAACGTCTCCTCGCCTTTTGCATAATGTTCGCAACAAAAATATAGGAACTGTTGTCTACGCAACGATTCTGCATTTTTGCTGATTGTAAGCCTGATTGGATTAGTATAGCATGCTTAACAACAAGCGTTGTTTACATTACTTTAGTTGTCTAGTCTACTATTTACAATCTAAGAATGAAAAGGAGAAACATGATATGAAAACCATCGTCATTGTTGGCGCAGGCCCCGGACTCGGGATGGCTATAGGACAGAAATTTGGACAAAACGGATTTCAAGTAGCTCTGGTATCACGACACCAAGACAAACTCGATAACCTGGCAGCCCAGTTAAAATCAGAAGGTATTGAAGCATCCAGCTTCGCAGCCGATCTATATAACCCGGAACAATTGACACAAGCTTTTGACCAAATCAAAGAGAAGTACGGTTTTATTGATGTGCTCGAATTCAGTCCTACTGTTGGACAGTTCCCTCCGACACCTGCCATGAATGTTACTGCGGATAATGCATTGGATCAGTTCCAGGGTCTGGTACTTGGTGCAATTCATAGTGTGCAACAGGTATTACCAGCTATGCTGGAACGTCAGACTGGAGCGATTCTGTTCACCACTGGGCTTTCCGCTATATATCCAATTCCGATGATGGGTAACGTGGGGATTGCTTTGGGCGGATTACGAAACTATGCCAACAATCTGCATACGGACCTCGCTCCGAAAGGCATTTATGTGGGTCACCTCTCCTTGGGTGTATTCATCAAGCCGGATACACCAACAGATCCTAAATACATTGCTGACGCTTGGTATGATATGTATGAGGAGAAAGATAAAGCTGAGGAAACATTCCCGGTTGGTGTTACTCCAGAAACGATTGTCTGGTAACTGGAGATTTTCAAAAGATAGTTTTGCGTTGTTATATATAAAACCACCCTTTTCACTTAAAAAGTGAGGAGGGTGGTTTTGGTAATCACATAATGACTAACACAAGTTATACGCATGGATGTGAGGCTTAACAACTATTACTTCAGGCACTTACTTCAAGCTCTCTCATTTAGCAGACAATTCTTCTTCCGTGACCCATTTATGATTCTTCACCGGATCTCCGCCTGTGGTCGGGGTATAATCAACCATATATACCGTCGTTTGCTCAGCGGAGTCAATCGTTGCCTTAGCACCTTTCATTCCTGGCATGTGGTCAGCGTTCAGCACAACCTCTGCTCCTGCTGCATACGGTTGATCCGTATGGTCCTGAATTTCCTCTTGAATGACCCATTTATGATTTTTCACAGTGTCTCCCCCTGTAGTTGGTGTATACGAGACTGTATACGCTGTTGTCTCATAGGCTCCCACAATTGTTGCTTCTGCACCCTTCATTCCGGCCATATGGTCCGTACTCAACACGACATGGCTGCCCACTGGATATGTAGGATTTTTCTTTTCCTGAAGTCCTTCCGGTAATTCTCCCGAATCCGAGTGGTGCATCTCTCCTGTGCTCGCTGCATGACTGTCACTACTGCTATTATCCTGCTCAGCATTCTTGCCACATCCACTTAACATCAGACTGCCCGTGATCACCGTAGTCAGCAATATCATTGCATACTTTTTCATGAGTTGCACTCCTTTAAACTTTCGATTTCTACACCTATAATATACCCCATATGGGTATATTTCAACCGTAATTGATTTCTTTATCTATTATTTGGTTGGTTATCGCTGCAGAATTAAGAGCATATCAAAAAAACCTCCGATTTTTCGGAGGCCTTCAGTTTTTAGAAATTATTTTAAATACATGCTTCAGACTTCAACATGAAGTTCGAAACGAAACCGTTCGATCGACTCAGCTCAATAATTAGGCTATTCCCACGGTAACATTGACGTTCCCTTTGATTCCTTTGGAATATGGGCAGTAGTCATGCGCAAGTTTTACAAATTTCTGTGCTGTCTCCTCATCCAAACCCTCAATTTTAACTTCAAGTTCCACTTCCAGTTTCACACCATTATCCGTAGGGTCCGTCACAAGCATAACCGTAGCCGATACTGTGCTTCTCTCAATTTCGACTTTGTGTTTCTTTAACTGAAACTCCAGCGCTGAATTAAAGCAAGCACTGTAGCCTGCTGCAAACAATTGCTCTGGATTCGTAGCTGTCGTCACTTTGCCTCCCAGTTCAGGTGGGGCAGCGACATCGAGCATAAATACGTTATCTGGCGATTGCACAATCCCTTGACGTCCACCTGTATTGATAACTGTAGTTTCATATAATGTTTTCATGAGTATTGGCTCCTCTGTAATTTAGATTTTATTTTGTAAAGATGATGTCTCTTTTGTTTTGATAACAATTAGATTGTACACAATTTAATTGTGTTTGTAAATCATTATTATAAAATTAAAAACAACCATTCCCTCTTGTAATAGCAGGAAATGGTTGCTCCGTAATTGATAAATATCTATCACTGATCCAAAAGTTGAATCTACCTAATATAGTTTAGCTTTTACATTTTCTTCTCAAAGCCCTCCATCGGTGCAAGTGAATTCTGGTAGTCAGTCCCTTCCTGACTGTCGGTAGTAACGTGCATGACCTCCCGAAACGAACCTTCCAGATAAGTCTGCATCGCCAATGGAATGCGCAACTCATCCATATCCGACGGGGATATTTGGTAACGAATGCTGCCAAGGTCACCTGCTTTCACCTTCTGTACCCATTTTGGCTCACGAATCAATTCCCGTCCGAGTGCAGCCAAAGTTGCCCCGGCGTTGATGACCTCTTCCGCGTCTTCCGGCCGCTCAATCGATCCGATGCCAATCAGAGGTTTTTTGTGATCCAAAACCCGGACGAATTTAGTTAAGATTGGCTCTTTGTCATCGGGGTGGTTTAAAGATGTTCGTTTGTAACTTCCCATCGACAGATGAATGTAATCAACCCGAGTGTCTGTCAGCGCCTGGGCAAAAGCCAAGGAGTCTTCGAGCTGGATGCCCGGCATATGAATTTCTTCCGGTGAAATCCGGTAACCGAGGATAAAGGGTTTATCCGCATGGGCATCAATAACTGATGCAACCTCCTGAATGACTGCCAGCGGAAATCGCATACGATTTTCAAAACTGCCACCCCACTGATCGGACCGTTGATTGGAATTGACGGAGAAAAATTGCTGCAATAGATATGTGTTGGCCCCGTGAAGCTCTACCCCGTCAAAACCAGCTTGAATGGCTCGTAAGGTTGCTCTGCCGAAGTCCTTAATAATGTTTTCGATTTCCTCAGGAGTCAATTCACGCGGCGTCTCCGAGCCGATTGGATGAACGGCAGCGATTGCACTCGCACTGGTGGGTTGTACACCTCTTAGCGTTTTGGAGTTCGTTTTGCGCCCTGCATGAAAGATTTGCACAATGGCTTTCGTTCCGTCTTTCTGAATGGCTCTTGCAATTTTGGAAAGTCCTTTGATTGTAGAATCACTTGCGATGGAGAGCTCACCTTCGAAGCCTTTTCCCCCATCGGTTACGTACGCAACACCTGTAATGATCATTCCAGGGCCTCCAGCCCGTTCGGCATAATAATCGACTTCATCATTGGTGATGGAACCATCGAAGAAACTGGACATTGTTGTCATTGGCGCCATGACCACTCTATTTTTCAACGTAAAACCATTCGCAAATGTATAAGGCTGCAAGAAATTACGATTACTATTTTCCATATATATTCTCTCCTTTTATTAGGCGTGTCCACCCTTGTCTCTGTTTCATGAGTTATTGTATAGTAGGGTGAAAAAAGAGTATAGTATGCACTTAAAAGGTAGATACTAACTAAAAGGAGAGTGGAATATGGAAATTGCTGAGGAAGTAAACGTTAAACCATTTTCACATGCCATGTCGTTGATCGGTGGAAAATGGAAAATGCATATCTTATTTTGGTTATGGAAAAAAGAAACATTGCGATATGGAGAACTGAAAAGAGCTTTGGATGGAATTACGCATAAAATGCTAAGCTCTCAACTGAAGGAACTAGAAGCCGACCAATTAATTATCCGTACAGAGTACCCACAATTACCGCCAAAAGTAGAATACTCTTTGTCTCGTGAAGGATTAACGCTGATGCCTGTGCTGGAAATTCTCTGCGATTGGGGTAGACAGAATCTTGCTGATTTGCAGAAGAATTAGTCAAACTGCTGCAAGCTATATGTATATTTTCAGTAGAATACTACAAGTGGAGCAGTACGTGAACATAATTTACTTGTTGGGATTTTAAAGTGCTCGCAATCATTATGGAGAGCATCTTTTGGGGGAGTAGTGTAGTTTAGTTTTAATCTTCTGAACTCTCAAGTAGAAATTTTCCGATAATATTCTCGTTGCTATCGTACAAGTTTATATACTTATCGACTTTTGGTTCATTCATACTCTGAATTGCTTCTTCGGGAGTTTGTGGCAAATCTTGATTCATATCTGAAGTCTTGATGTAACCTTCCGTTCCGTTTACACCTATAGCCTTAACTAAATCTATTTCTTTTCCATCATGATAAACAAATGAACCATATGTTTCACCTTTATCATTGATTTTTACTTCCATTTGATCTTCAGAGGGACTAGTATTAGCAGATGCAGCTCCCCATCCATAGACACCTATTCCAATCCCTAAAGCAAAAATCACACCAACTGTAATGAATTTTAGTGATTTTGTTCTCATAAGAATATCCTCCTATAGTTGAATGATTAGTGCTGTTTTATTCAAGTTATTTTTGGTCTGCTTGAAAATGCACCCTGATCTTTACTTGTGAAAGTACTCAAAACTTTGTTTGTAATTTTAATTTCCCTATATATAAATGAACACTTACAATCAGGGAATGTTACACAGTGAGAAAACTTTTTATATATAATCAGAACGCCGGTAGTTCTGCAATTGTTCATTTTAATTCTGCCGGTGTTGGATCGCTGCATCATAAGCAGTTATTTTCTCATTATGGAGGCTTTTGACGGCAAATAGTCGATTTATAATTATTTCTGCCAAGTGATTAAATACTTTTGGCTGCTGTTGGAACATTCCAATAATTAAATTTCACGGAATCCGACATACGCATGCAAAAGAAACAGCTGAAAAGTTAAACACTGTTCTTTTCGGTTAACGTAAAAAATACCAACTCACAGTTAATGTGACGTTGGCATTTTTTTAACGATAATCAATAACAGAACTTGTAGAAAGCAATTTAATTAACGAGATACTTAGCAAAATAACATGATCTTGACCAAAAATTAACCATTTCTCTTTAATGAACACAAAATTATAGTGTAGTTTCTTCTATAAAGAAAAGAAGCCTTGCTCTGCAAGGCTTCTCGCGTATGATCTGTAGTGGGCTCGAACCACTGACCCCTACCCTGTCAAGATAGTGCTCTCCCAGCTGAGCTAACAGATCATGATATCTGATTGTTTTCCAATCAAGTAACAGTATCATACCAAGTAACCGTGTTCATTGTCAATTGTTATATTGGTAATATTTTATTCGAATTGGTGCACAATAAAGGAATGATTACCATTTTGATGACGAGGTGACTTCCATATGAGGAACATGAAAGAACGTAAGCTGCGTTTATTTATCATAGCCAAAAACTTAGCCTGTTTGATTGCGCTTGTTGCATTAATATACGTTTCTGTCGGTTGTAGTTTGGAACGAGATGAACATACAGTACAATTCCAACAGTTAAAAGAGCCCCATGAGGTGAATGATGATCTGCCCGTTTGGCTGGATGTGTATTCCAAGTCTGTTGTGCATGACGTTTACTCCCCACAAGGCAATGTTGAAGTCTTACCCTGAGGAACATCAAATTGCATTTCACTCGTCTTCGTCCCACTTTTTGGAGTACGCCTTCTTAGTCACATAATACAACAAAGCAATCATTCCTGCCGCCATCAAAAGGGTGATTGCCATCACTCCTGCCATACCCATGGTGCGCCCCTCCTCTCCCAGTATGTTCCAGTCTTAACTATACAGGAAAAGCATTTTTTTGTATAATTCAGTCTGATAGCGTAGAGCAGAAAGAAGGTATGGAATTGGCAGCTGAGATTAGTTATGTAACGACTGAAGAACAACTCCAGGAAGCATTGGATATTCGCAATCATGTTTTTGTAATCGAGCAGCAGGTGCCTGCTGACATTGAGATCGATCAATATGATATCATCAGTCCTGATGTGCATCACGTATTGTTGAGTAAAGATGGACAGGCTGTAGCCACAGGGCGTCTGATCTATTACACCAAGGATACCGCCAAAATGCAGCGTATCGCTGTACTCAAATCTCATCGTTCGTTCGGTTACGGACGTGTGCTTCTGTTAGCCATGGAAGAACGAGCACGCGAATTGGGATTGGCCTACTCTGTTTTGGACGCACAATGCCAGGCGCAGAAGTTCTATGAGAAGCTCGGATATGAAGTGATCTCGGAAGAGCCTTTTTATGATGCAGACATTCTGCACGTTCGTATGCAAAAGAGCCTGTAAATAACCTCTGCGTGCGATATGAAGCTATGTAGTGCATACTTTTTTTTGATCCGGACAGGCTAAAGAGGTAACCAGATTCCTATTTGGTCAGATAAGGAGAGTGTGACATCATGGATCAAACGACACGCGAAAGCTTCACAGCAGTACAAAAAAATGGTGACGGCGATCTGACAGCGTTTCAAACTTCATCCGGACGTGTGCTGGATTACCAACAAGCACTGGCAGAAGTAAAAGCAGGATCAATTGCAGGTGTGAATGTCTTTAAAGGCAAAGACGGCGAAATGTACATTCGCGGTGACGCAGACGGCGACCCAACCAATAACCTTGATCAACTTCCTATCTTTTAATAGATGTATGCTGATTAACATGGCGCCAATCCGGCATTCCGGGTTGGCGTTTTTTACGTTTTAATATTCGGTAAAATATTTCACGGCATCGCCAGCAGGCTGGCTTTTGCGAATGGGCTGTGATTCCTGCTCCCATGCTTGCAGAATTAGTATGCCTTCCAGCGTAGACTTGTTCTCCCACACAATATGCTGCCTGCGCTCAAGCTCCAGCAGTGACTCATGAATGAACGCCTTGGTTCTGCCCGTCTTATTCTCCAGCTCATCCATTCGTGGTACTCGGCGACGCTGCCCCGCATAATTAACAATAATACGCAAAATTTTGCGTTCAAAATCATTCAACATATTTCTTCCTTCCCTTCATTATGGAGTACGGGACGCCATGCCAGAATACCTTGTTCAAGAAATGTTCGGGGTGCCCCCTCTTTCCCTGCGGATGCTCTAATCTTACCTTCCCGTACACTGTTGATTCGAATCTGCCGCTGTGTAATATGCCCTGCACGATCCATGTAGACGAGCTCGACCATCTGACCAATATATTTCCCTAGCATAATCATCCCTCCAATAAGAACATGTGTTTGTTTTATTATTATATGCGAACATAAGTTCTTTATTCAACAACTAAAAAAAGGATTTTTTTGAAATAAAAAAACCAGACTCACTCCCTTTCATAGAGAAGTCTGGTTCCTATCCTGCCTTGCTATGCAGTGCATGTTCAGTTCAACGTCGATCCGATTCCGTGAATTGTACTTTTTTCAGCTGCTGGGTAGACGGGTTAAAATCAACATTTACAAATACAGCAAATTGTTTACCGTCTTTGTTACGTACCCATAACTTGAACTGTTCACGGGATTGGTCTGCTGTTAGTGAGGTGCGGCCGATGTGTTTGTAATCCAAAATATCCACGTTGTACTTGGTTTGTGTTTCTTTCACTGCAATGATTCCCCACTTCGCATAATCCGGAATTGCAGTTGCTGAACTTGTTGCTAGTCCACTTAAACTTAGTATCACCGTCATCATGGCTACGATGAGCATTCTCATATCATTCACTCCTCGGGACAATGTTTACGTTAGCCTGCCCTGTAGAAGTTTATTTTACACCAGTAGACGAAGGATAAACGTAATCGGTTGCTGGAGCGATTGAATCGTACTGATCGCCATCTTATACCGTTCGATTGGTGATTTGAAACTTATCCCCCAGTCACCCTCCAATAAAAGATTACGCCGTGGTGGATCTTCCGGCTTTTCCAAACCGTACTTTTCTATAAGCGCATCTTTTCTTTGTTGATCCAACTCACTCGGATAATCTGCATATGCTGCCGTAACATCGCTACATCCAAAAACGACAAGCAGCAGGACACCCCATCCTACCATAATCCAACTTTTGCGCACTCTCAGTTTCTCCTTCATTTAAATCAGATAATGACAACCATACTTAACTTCATTTGTCCTGATTGTACATAAATAATACGGGATTGGAAATAACAAATGTAGACTTAACTACATACGCCTTAAGCCTCAATTGCAAAATTATGGGTTTAGCGTATTCGATAAACGTGTAATAGGCCATGACAACATCACTTCATTATTCTGAGCAATCATTTCGAGGAGGTTACACCGAATGTTCAAACGTATGGATGAAATCGCAATTGAAATCCCCAATGTCGAGAGACCGGACCCGAATGCAGCGGCAGCGATACAAGAATTGCTGGGTGGTAAATTCGGAGAGATGTCAACGTTGAACAATTACCTCTATCAATCCTTTAATTTTCGCTCTAAAGAAAAATTGAAACCCTTCTACGATCTGGTGATGAGTATCACCGCCGAAGAATTGGGTCATGTAGAGCTTGTGTCCCATGGCATTAACAAATGCCTCAGAGGTTCCACTGAGTACAAAGAGCCTGACGATACACCACTTGGTTCCGTGAAGGATGCGCGTCTGTCCTATCATTTCCTGGCTGGCGCACAGGGAGCAATGCCTTTCGACTCCATGGGCAATCCATGGACAGGCGCCCATGTTTTTAACAGTGGAAATCTGGTCGAAGATCTGCTGCATAACTTTTTTCTTGAATGCGGAGCACGTACACATAAAATGAAAGTTTATGAAATGACCGATCACCCCGCAGCCCGGGCAGTTGTTGGCTATTTGCTGGTACGCGGTGGCGTGCATGTGGTCGCTTATGCTAAAGCGCTTGAAATCGCAACCGGAGTGAATGTAACCAAATTGGTGCCGATTCCATCCTTGAGCAACAAATCCTTTAACGAGGCTTGGAAATACGAAGAAAAGGGCCTACACACTAAGCTGTATACCTATAGTGATAAAGACTTTACTGCAATCAGTCAGATCTGGAAAGGAACACACCCCGAAGATGGACAACCGCTGGAAGTCATTCAAGGCGTACCTGAAGGGTATCCGATTCCTGAAGCTCCTGCGGTGGAAGAAGAATTCGCACCAGGTATTTCGCAGGAAGACTTCCAGGAAATTGCACGTCGTCTGAAGATGGCGGGAAATATTGCGGATTAAGAAAGCTTTGTTGTAGTGGATGTATTAGTTGTTGTTGATATGGCATGAAAATGGATTAAGCCCTCGGATCTTGCTGCTTCAGTGGCAGGATCGAGGGCTATTATTGATATATTAAAACATGGATTTAATGCTGTTGATGAACTTTTGCCCTGTGTTTGGCTCTGTCAATGCAATGTCCCACATCACTATATTGGTCACCGGATTTGAACCATCGGTTATTACTTTTATAGTCAGTTCATTAACTCCCTTTAACGGAGTTTGAAAAGAGTCAGGATGGTTCTCCCCGCTGTTTGCTGATACAACCAAGGAATAAATTTCTGTGCCATCGGCGATAAAGCTTATTGTAATAGTCTCATGGCTTGTTCTTCGGACAACATCGTCCGGTATAGCGAAATAACCTTTCATATTTTTGTATTTTTTATTTAAGAGATATGAAAACTCATTCGTTTTTTGTTTTTCTCTACTGTACAGATTGATTTGAGGCTCGACATTTGTTTGTCCTACTGTAAAACTGGAGAGTTCTTCATCCCATACTACAGCCCCATCGCTCGAAACAAGTTCATTCAGTGCAACACTTTTTCCGTCAACGTTATCTAAATAATGATTGAGGCCGCCAACAACAGTGATCGTACCTATTGAAAAAATAATCGCTGTCAGGAAGATTCGAATAAGTCCTTTTAATGTATTCCGATGATGCTTTACTATCCGCTGTGCTCCATATCCAACGGCAGCCCCTAAAGTATTAATCAGGATATCGTCTATATCAAACGCACCTAAACGGGAAATCATTTGCAATGTCTCTAACATCGTAATGCAGAGAATGAATATGCTGATAAAGCGAATAAACCCACAGCGAAAGAGGAGCGGAATGACCATCCCGAAGGGGATGAATGCTACAAAGTTCCCCATTTCAAAAAACCATATCTTAAAATCTCTCCCCATTGGAAAATGTAAAGGAATTCCTTCAGGGGTGAAGCTGTATCGCCAGCCCTGATCAGGACTGGCCGAGCTTCTATCGAAGCCCAGGAATAAGAAATACAATGTTAAACAAGTATACAACGATAACAATACAATGATGAATTTTCTTGACTTTCCTTGATACAAAATCAAAATCACACCTTCTTTTTTCAATAAACTTCTACATCATCAAATCATTCCTACACTACAATTTGCAGGACTCACGTTGACTCATGACTCATCACTTCGATCAGCATGTTGGCCCCCAGTCGAAATCCCTGAACAAATGCAGCTTCGCTATGCATACCATCACATTGACCACACAAGTCAAACAACTGTTCTAGCTCACGGAATTCTCCCTCGCTCAATCGATTCTTCCATTGTTCCGTCAGAGACGCAATTTGCCGCCCTAATAATTGGTATTCAGGATGTGTCGGCATCATCGTCTCATCCGGGCGAAGTCGCCCGCTATAAAGTGCTTCCAGAATTGAATTCATGTGCATCCTCCCAGAAATGGATTTGCATCGACTTGAATGAGCGTTCTGCACATGGTAGGATATTTATGCAGTCAGCTCATTGATAGTGATTGCGGGATAGGAAGCAGCGCTGTTCTTCGTGGGACGAACGCTGCTTTCTTTTTTTTATTTTTGGAGTTCGTCGTAAATCTTCTCAATCCCTTTGCGAACGATGTCTGATCGGTTCGTATTCAGCTTCTCAGCCGAAGCATCGAGCTTATTCATAATTTCATCATCGACACGTATCTCGATCGTCTTGCTTTTGGGTTTGTCAGATTTAGGACGCCCCATCTTTTTGGAGGACATCGCTTCACCTCTTTTTTTGTCCTGACATTAATGTATTATTGTCAGGACAAAAAGTCAATTCATTTGTAAAACATACGTTCTTTATTTTGTGGCTTCCAAATTAAATACATGTAGATCGTCAGTTCAACTCAGAAAAAATATCACTCATGTTATATGTAGCTATGACTTGTACTTTAAAGTACGGATCTGTTTTTGACAAAAAAACAACCCTGAAAGGCATTAAGCCGTTCAAGGTTGTTAAGGGCTGCTCCTCAATATGAACTTTCCTGAATCACTGAACTGCTTGTTATTGTATTTTATTCAGCAATGGTATTATAACCTCATCCAATTTCTCAAGCATCTCATCCTCCGTAGGATTTTCTAATATTCTTTCTAAATCGCCCTTTAACATAATCAAATATTTAGAAGGCAATCTACTAATTAGTCCCGTCAGCATAAAATATTCCCATGTAGAGTCTCTTATTTTAAATACATTTTGAATATGAGGAATAAGTTCTTCTCCAAATCTTAAAAGTAAATCTTCTACGGATCTGAAAATGGGCCAATTCCCATCCTGCAACCACTCCGTAAGCTCAGGAATGATATCTCGCAACTCTTCATTACCTAATTCACTTAACTTACGCACCGCTTCAAAATCAGACTTATCGCGGGGAAGCCATTCTCTAACATTCAGACCTATCTCCTCTTTTCATCCAACATTGAAATCCTACATCCTTACTCCTGCTCCCCTACTGGCTCAATGTCTTCTACTTTTACTTCTATTGGATCCTGAATATCCGTCGTTGATATTGCATCTCGCATACGAATGGTCCATATTCCTATATCCTTATCGAAATCAACATTCTCAATTACAGGAATACGTACTTGCTCTCCGTCTGATGAGTACAATCCAGCCCGGATGGCATCCTCCTCACTCATATGAGCTCCATCTGGATTGGCCGGACAGGATACAGCAATCGTTTCCGCTCTGGCCTGACCGGGATAGGGCTGATTTTCCGGGCTGCCATCCGTCCAGATTCTCAACATAGGAGCCGATCTGTGGATCAGGCGCATTGGAGAACCATTTTGCCGGATAATACCGACTTTCTCCTTCGTTCGCACCGAAGTCTTCATATGCAGGATCAACCACTAGAATGGAATTGCCTTCGCGGTCAACCACATAACCAGTGAATCCATTATCACTTGGGGGATTCGCTTGAGTTTGCACAGAATTACAATCGATATGTCCTGAACATCCAGTAAGGCATACGATCAGGATTGAGAGCGATATCAGAACTCGACGAAGATGGGACATATGTAAATCCCCCTTTATTAACACCTATTTCTACCTTCAACGTTCAATATATGCTGATTGTTGCATGCAAACATACGTTTATCATAATCATGCGGGCAACAAAATCACTTCTTCCCGTATTGCTTGTACCAGTACCTCCCCCAGATCACTAATGCCACGCATAACAAGAGGGCACAGTATGCCCAGGTAAAAAACAAAGCCAGTCCCAATCCAATGTTGGCATCCAGCCGCTCTACACCCCACTCTGTATACATCGCAAAGCCCAAAGGTACAGTCCCTACAACAAATAATCCAATCAATAGTCCTCCCCAACGTCTGAAGACGGATTTGGCTCCTTCCTTCGAATTCTTTCTAATACCTTGCACCAAGATGGTTAGAATCAAAATCAATATCAGCCAAGTCATGAGAATTTCCAGCATAATGTTCATAACGTTCGCCTCCTCCACTTAGAATCGTTTTATTTTTGTACAAAGGATTTCCGCCTGTTTGTCCATTGTACTGCCAACCCGCTTTCGATAAACTGATCACATTCGAACTAAATTGATAATGATTATCATTATCCAATAAGTAACCTATGCGGGAGGAACCATAACGATGAACGCAACACGTAAGCTCGGTACCCTTATACTCATGATTACCCTGATTGGTGCACTGCTATCTGCCTGTGGCAGCAAAGCAGAACCACCCACTACGACCGCTGAAGCAGAATCAGGTGAATCGACCACCTCAACTCGAGCGCAGTCCGAACAAAGTGAAACCAAGAGTTACACCGACTCCCTGGGCCACACGGTAGAGATTCCGGTCAACGCGAAACGTATTATTTTCACAGGCAGTGATCTGGGAGATTTGCTTGCCCTGGATGTTAAACCAGTAGGTGCAGCCCTAGGCATCATTGGTGATCAGATCGCTTATCCCGAATTGCTGGATGGGATTGAAGATGTAGGCGACTTGCAAGGCGATCTGGAGAAAATCACTTCATTAAGTCCTGATCTGATCCTGCTGGATGCTGGCGGCAGTTATTATGAAGAGAACCAATATACTTTGTTATCGAAGATTGCTCCGACAGTAACCTATGACCGTCTATCAACCAATGAACGTGTGAAAGTCTTCGGTGACATTCTAGGGAAAGAGCAAGCAGCCGAGGAATGGATTAAAACCTATGCAGAGCAATCCGAGCAAGTACGAAATCAGCTTGATTTGCCCACAGGTGTAACCGCATCCGTCTTTCTCCAGCTTGGCAAAGATATGTACGTGATGGGCAACAGCGCACTTGCCGAAACTGTGTATGATACATTGCAATTCACCCCTGCTCCCAAAGTTAAAGAATCCTTGATTGATAAAAATGAACGTTTTGCCAACATCTCCAGCGAGCTGCTGCCGGAATATGCAGGTGAATACTTGTTTGTCCTCACGGATCTATCAGAGGAAGAGCGAAATAACAGTGACTCCATCATGACGACCGACATCTGGAAGCCCATCCCGGCTGTTAAAAACAATAAAGTCTACTATCTTAATACCAAGTGGAACTTTGATGATCCGATTACCAAAGAACGACTGATGGACGAACTGCCTTCCATACTAGGAAAATAACACATCAATTCACGAAGCGTTAGGATCTTCAGGATAAACCATTTTGCTAGAGAAGCATTATCTGTAGGGCTACTGCCCTCCACTCATGACCGGTGCAGTTCCTGACACACAGGAGCCTCCGGTTATTTGCCATTGAAAAAAAGTGCTCCTTTATATACAATCAACTATAATTGATAACTATTCTCAATAAATATGCTATGAAAAGAGGATTCCGTGTTGAGACGACCTACCCAGAATACTCCGGATCTTCTGTCCCTATCCTATGCCAACTCGCGATCCCATTTGCTCAGCAAACTGCTGACACCGAGCATCTCCTCCGTTCTTGAAAAGCATTCCCTGCTCTCGTTTACTTCGGGAAAAGGAACTTTATATGTACAGGATATCCCTGTACCCGTCAAAAAAGGAACCACCATGCTCCTGCATCCCCAGAGTCAGATTCAATTAACCGGTGATGGACAGTTAGACGGAATCTATATCTCTTTTGACGTGTTTGCCAGAGGTAGCAAGGAACCGGCATCTGCCTTGGACCGTCTTTTTCCTTACGGACAGCCTATACCTATTCGTCCGTTCTCTCAATATGTTCATTTGCTTGAACAACATGTTGGATTTGGGGAAAACGCATCAGATGAGATGCAACAGTTCAGACAACAGATTATTTTACAGGAAATGATCGTGCTTCTGCTGGAAAATGCTCAAACTGTTCGCAAAAGTACTCATCCAGACGAATCGGTGCGCGCCACCATTCAATACATTGGGCGGCATTACACAGAATCAATTACAGTTGAACAGCTTGCAACTCAGGCCAGTATGGGACGCTCACAATATAGTTCACGATTCCAGAGCATAACGGGGTATAAGCCGCTGGACTATATTACCCGGTTACGAATCGAACAGGCCATGACCCTGCTGATGCGCACAGATGATCCTTTACGTGAGATCGCTCGCAGCGTAGGGTTCAGCGATGAGTACTATTTCAATCGGCGATTCAGCCAGATGACGGGGTTTTCACCCAAACAATATGTTCGTCAGCATCGAAGCGACAGGAATTTCTTATCCACTTGGAACGTATCCCGAACTTCACCTGACTCGGAAAACATATCGTCCGCTTCCCCCTCACTGGCACCATCCGACTCAGAGAATGCACCTAATGCAACTAATGCACTTGTTTCATCCTTTCCATCAATTCTACCCGTTGCTGTTAACCCTGTGCAGTCTAAACCGACAACACACTCTCCCAAAATTGTCACGATGGGCAGTATGGTCGGACACATGCTGACACTGGGAATTCGGCCCGTTGGCGCAGAACTCACCATTATCCGTCATCAAGTCGTATACAGGAACCAACTGCAGCACATTGAAGATGTGGGTGTAATCAACAATACTTCCGCTATCGCAGGTCTGGCACCTGACCTTATTGTCTATGAGCACCGTTCGGACGCGATGAGAGAATTGCTTGAGCAGGTGGCGCCCACACTGACCATCAATCCGGCAAGCAATACCGCCGAGCAACTGCGCAGTATTGCCAAACATGTGGGTGAAGAACAGAAAGCGGAACAGTGGATTGCCCACTATGAAGAAAAACACGAACATATGTGGAGACGCCTGGGCGGAAGTACAGGCACGGGAGAAACAGCAAGCGTGCTGCTTGAGCTGGATGGAGAGTGGTATGTGATGGGGGTTCAGGGGTTCCCACTGACACTCTATCATCCCCTTGGGTTCAGCCCTCCCGATACCGTGGCTTCCCTGATGAAGAACGATGTTCGTTTTCTCAAAATTCAGAAGCATGAAGTGGCCGACTATGCAGGTGACCGCCTGTTCGTATTAACCTCCAGCAACCGTCGTCATGACGCCCATCTGCGACAACTTCTCAATCAGACCAGCTGGGACGAGCTACCCGCCTCTGTTCGTGCACACACGTATACCACTAATGCCAAATGGAACTTCGATGACCCGATCACAAGAGATCGTTTGCTCAAAGTCATGCCACGTATTTTAAACCATCCGCTGACTTAGTTTGCGTGATTCACTTCTCTTGCCATCTGGCACAACGTGATATTAAAAAGTAGAAAAGACGCCTTCGCTTACTCAGGATCATGAGTAGACGAAGGCGTTATTTTTTTACTCCTTATACAGCTCTCTTATAATACGTTCACAAACTCTCTGTTACGTTCAGGCACCGAACTGTGCATAATGCAGACGACTGTATACTCCACCTGCTTCAAGCAATTCTTCGTGTCTGCCCTGCTCAGTAATTCCTTGCTCGGCAACAACAATAATGCGATCCGCATTTTTGATCGTAGCCAATCTGTGGGCAATAACCAGGGTAGTCCGTCCTTCGGACAATTCCGCAAGGGATTGCTGGATCGCTGCTTCTGTCTCAGTATCCAATGCAGATGTAGCTTCGTCCAAAATTAGAATCGGAGGATTCTTCAGGAACATACGTGCAATGGACAAACGCTGTTTCTGTCCGCCGGACAGCTTCACACCGCGTTCACCAATTAACGTGTCCATTCCTTCCGGCATGGAAGTGATCAGTGTTTCCATCTGTGCACGACGAGCTGCCATCCAGATTTCTTCTTCTGTTGCATCCAGCTTGCCATACGCAATATTCTCACGAACGGTTCCATCGAACAGGAACACGTCCTGCTGAACAATTCCGATCTGACTGCGCAATGAATCCAGCGTCATGTCTTGAATCTCCTGACCATCGATCGTGATGCGACCTTCCAGCACATCATAGAAACGAGGCAGCAGACTGCACAGCGTTGTTTTCCCTGCACCCGATGGTCCAACAAGGGCCACTGTTTCACCAGCGTGAATATTCAGATCAATCCCTTTAAGAACAGGCTCCTGATCCGAATAGCCAAAGGTCACCTGCTCATATCGGATATCTCCACGCAGATGAGATACCGTAGTGGCACCCGGTCGATCTTCAACGTCCGGCTCCATATCGAGCAATTCCGTATAACGTTTGAAACCCGCAATCCCTTTTGGATACGTCTCAATAACGGAGTTGATCTTCTGAATGGGTGTAAGAAACACATTGGACAGCATAATAAATGCAATAAATTGACCATAGCTCATACTGCCTTGAATGACAAACCATGTGCCGCATACCAGTACAAAGAGGGATACCAGCTTCATCAGCATGTAACTGATGGAAGAGTTCCAGGCCATGATTCTGTACGCGATCAGTTTGGTTTGACGGAAACGGCTGTTGTTTACAGCGAATTGTGCTTTTTCATGCTCTTCATTAGCAAAAGCCTGAACCACGCGAATACCACTTACATTGTTTTCTACACGTGCGTTGAAATCTGCTATATCTCCGAACATTCGGCTAAATGCCTTGGACATCTTGCTGCCAAAATACAAGGATAGATAAATAATGAGCGGCACGATAATAAATGTTAACACGGCCAGATTTCCGTTAATGCTCATCATGATGCTGAATGCACCGATCAACGTCATTACTGCGATAAATACATCCTCCGGACCATGATGGGCAATCTCGCCGATATCCATCAGGTCATTGGTCATACGAGAAACCAGGTGTCCGGTTTTGGTATTGTCAAAGAAACGGAATGATAACTTCTGTACATGATTGAAAAGTGCCTTACGCATATCGGTCTCGATATTAATACCAAGCTTATGTCCCCAGTATGTAACAACAAAGTTGAGGAACGAGTTTAATAGATAAATCGCGAGCAGCGCAAGACATGCCCATAATATCCAGTCCCAGCGTCCCCCTGGCAAAAGGTCATCCACGACTCTATTGACTGCCAGCGGGAAGGCCAGTTCTAGCAGAGCTACGAAAATCGCGCAGCTAAAGTCCAGAATGAACAGCTTTTTGTAAGGCCTGTAATAGGCAAAGAAACGGCGAAGCATGGACTGAAGTCCTCCTTATAGCAACCATACAACATGATTGCTTTCTATTTCGTTTTGCTCAAGAGATACAGGAAGTACGGGGCACCAATGATGGCAACCAGAATACCTGCCGGAATCTCTGAAGGCTGCAAGATTACGCGTCCCAGCGTATCTGCAACAAGCACAAGCAATGATCCTACCAATGCGGATGCAGGCAAAAGGAACTGATGTTTTGGTCCCACGAGACGACGTGCCAAATGTGGACCAATCAGACCCACAAAACCAATGCCGCCACTGACGGATACGCATGATCCGGCCAGTCCCACGGCTGCAGCCAGCAGGATCAGTCTTTCGCGTTCCACCGGAGCGCCGAGACCACTTGCTGTTTGGTCGCCAAGGTTCAGTACATTGAGCACACGGGCTTTATACAGAACAAGCGGCACAAGGACAATGAGAAACGGCAGCAACGCCGTTACGAATTTCCAGTTGGAACCCCAGATGCTACCTGCCATCCAGGTGGCCACAAATTGATACTTCTCCGGGCTAAGCCGAAGTGTTAGTACAATCATGGCTGAGCTGATTCCTGCCGCTACACCAATCCCTGTAAGCAACATGCGCGTAGGCATGAGACCTTCTCCCTTTTTGTAAGAGAGCACATAAATCAGAAATGCAGCAAAAGTTGCACCGATCAGGGCCAGGATTGGCAGCAAAAATACCGGAGCCGCCGTTGTTGTCGGGAAGAAGGAAACAAACAACATAACAACCAATCCGGCACCAGCGTTGATACCGAGAATCCCTGGATCAGCCAGAGGATTTCGGGATACCCCCTGCAGAATACAACCGGATAGCGCAAGTCCCGCACCGACCAGAACCGAAATGACGATACGCGGCAAACGGAATTCAAACAAGATCAGTTCCTGCTTAGCTGTCCCACCGCCAAACAGGGTCCGCATCACCTCAAGTGGAGAAAGCCGAGTGAACCCTGTATTCATACTGATAATAAAAGCTGTAATAATCAACGCACCAAGCACAATCATGACAATGGTGCTTTTTGTTCTCTTTTTGCGTTCTGCTCCAACCAAAGTTGAGGATTCCATCGTTACAGAGTCCTCCTTTCTTTACGCGCCAGATAGAGGAAGAAAGGTACCCCAATTAGGGCAACCAAGGCGCCAATTGGCGTCTCATATGGCGGGTTAATCATACGTGCAGCCAGATCCGCGAATACGAGCAGCAGACTGCCCATCACTGCGGAACATGGAATAATCCAGCGATAATCGACCCCAACTAATTTACGTGTGAGATGGGGAATGATGAGCCCTACAAAACCAACAGCACCCACCACGGATACGGCCGTACCTGCGAGGATTAGTACAACAATCAGACCAACCAGCTTGATCAGGCCAGTACGTTGACCCAACCCAACGGCGATATCTTCTCCCAAGCTAAGCAGCGTAATGGAACGGGAGATAATAATCCCTGCAATAAGCGCAGCTAAAACCCAAGGGAACATGACTTCCAACTGGGACCACTTCGTCCCGGCGACACCGCCAGCTGTCCAGAAAGCAAGGTCTTGTCCAATTTTGAAATACAGTGCAATCCCTTCACTGAGTGCTGAAAGCATCGCAGACACTGCCGCCCCCGCCAGAACCAGCCGGAGAGGTGTAAGTCCAGATTTGGACGCTGCACCGAAACCATAGACCAACAGAACCCCAAGTCCTGCACCAACGAAGGAGTACAGAATGATATACATATATGGCATGCCTGGGAAAAAGGCAAAGCAGACAGCGAGCGCAAATCCTGCGCCAGCATTCAATCCGAGCAAACCGGAATCTGCCAGCGGGTTACGGGTCATCCCCTGCATAATGGCACCGGCTACTGCGAAGCAGGCACCCACCATTGCTCCGCCAAGAATACGCGGTAACCGAATCTCCCATATAATCTGATGCGGAGTCAGTTCAGGATTAAAGTTAAAGATTGCCTCCCATACAACGCCCAGCTTGATATCTGCAGCCCCAAACGAAATGGACAGCGCCATACCCAGCGCGAGCAGCAGAATCCCCCCTGTCAGGATCAATGTGGCAGCCCAGGGACGAGTGTGTATTTTGGCTGTCGGTGATTCCGTAGGTTGACTTGCCGGTGAAACTTTCGAACTCATATGTCCCCACCCTTGTTATGAGTGGTGTAGACAGATCCTATGTACATAACATTCACCTCTCTATTAATACATAACTGATATTGATTCTCATTCCCATAGACCATTGTATGTCAACTAGCTGTCTCTGGCAATGGACAAATGGGACAAGTTTATTGCATAAATGAATTTTTGTACTAAAAAAAGCTGCATGGAGTATAAGAACTCCAATGCAGCACCTTGGTTTTACATATGATTTAACGACTATGCACAGCAGTCAATGCTGCCAGCACATCCGGCACATCTGTAATAAGTCCCTTCACACCCATATCGATCAATTCCTGCATTTCGGCAGGATCATTCACCGTGAACGGGTGTGTTGCAATTCCCTGAGCCAACGCAGCAGCAACTTCTTCTCGTGTTACAGCAACCTTGTAGGGATGCAGAGCAGAAGCTTCCAGTTTGGCAGCATAATCATATGGGCGGTACAGCTTTTCCATATATAAAATTGCTGTGCGAATTTCCGGGGCAAGACGTTTGCACCTCACTAACGAGGCATGATTGAAGCTGGATAGAATGACCTGTTGTTCCATGCCCCAATTCCGAATCGCTTGTATCAACTTTTCTTCCATTCCCTTATAACTAATAACACCATTTTTCAATTCCAGGTTAAGTAGAATGTCTTTCCCCCGAACCAAATCAAATAATTCATCCAAAGATGGAATACGTTCTCCAGCAAAATCGGCATGGAACCAAGCACCTGCGTCAAGAGTACGTAATTCTTCAACTGATTTATCCTTGACCCAGCCTTCTGCTCCGGCAGTACGACTTAACGTCTCATCATGTATCAATACCAGGCTACCATCACTGGAAAGCTGGACATCCGTTTCAATGCCTGTCGCTCCAAGCTGCAAGCTGCGTTCAAACGCCACCATCGTATTCTCGGGGCATACGGCAGATGCTCCCCTATGGGCGATATTTTCAATTCTTTTCATTCCAGCGCCTCCTGAGTTCAACATTAACTCTATGATTCTCACTATAAACGCAGTTTGTCATACCTGTATTAACAGAGCGTTTAATTGTATGCTCCGTCCGCGTATAGGGCAACATCTTGGAGGGCTGGGGATTCACTCATTTTGTGAACTCAATCTGTAAAGCAGACATAATATAGTATCAGTCATAGACAACTGCACTCCGCTGTAAGGAGGTCGCCCATTGAAACCCCTAACGAAGAACAGATCTGTATCTCCCAAATCTTCCTCCAAAAAAGCTCCCTTGCCCAGAATTTCTGCCAAAAGCAGATCCGGCAAACCCAGCAGTAAAACTAGAACGCCCCCCAGACCACGCCAATACATGAAAAAGGCATCCGTTCGAGGGCTGTCTGTTCCCGACAAAACAAGTAATCAATCATCCGTTCTGGATGAACAGAGTCAACTGGATAAGTTGGCTTTTATCGCTGCCATCCTTGCTCTTATTGCAGCCGCAATTGGACTATACATTGCATGGAGAACACTCAGTTTGCCGGGTGATACTGAGGTAACGGTCTAACTCCCCTTGCCCACTCTGTCTCTCTTTTCTATAGAGGCGGAGTTCTTTTTTTTGCAGACAGAAAAAAACCGTTCCCCTGAGACGCCGACCGTACCGGCGTCTCTTTGGAAAGGCCATTTCTTCATCGGGCGTTGCCCCGGCGATTATGTCACCGTCCCGGAATGGCTGCTCGAATTACAGAACGAATGTACGAGAGATGATAACGAGCAGGATGAACAACACCAGAATCGCGCCTGTTGATGTCCATGCTCCACCGCCAAAGCCGCCGTATCCGTAACCGTATCCTGTGCCTTTGATTTCGCTCATGAGTGACACTCCCCTCTTTTAAGAAAGTACACTATAGACTATGTTTGGGGAGGGAACTTGCTTGGGCACATCGGAAAGTTTTCCGCTGGAGCGGGTAGTTATTTATCCTGAAGCTGTGACCACTTCTGGGTCAACTGTGCCGGAATATAGGATGACATCCGATTCAATAGTTCAGCCGGATCAGATTCCAGACTCCATAGACTGAGATGTGATGTATTGGAAAATCCTTCCTGCACGCTATGCTCAACCATTTTCATCAACGGCTCGTAATATCCGTTTACATTTAACAAACCAACGGGTTTACGATGAATGCCAATTTGTGCCCAGCAAAGAACCTCAAATAGTTCTTCAAATGTACCCATACCACCAGGAAGAGCCACAAATCCGTCGGACAGCTCGGCCATTGTTGCCTTGCGTTCATGCATCGTTCCCACTTCAATCAGCTGCGTAAGACCTCCATGTACGACCTCTCCCCGGAACAAGCCAGTCGGCATGACACCAATTACTTCTCCACCCTGCTCCAGAGCAGCATCCGCGACTGCACCCATTAATCCCATACATGACCCCCCATAGACGAGTGCGTACCCGCTATCGGCGATCTGTTTACCCAATTTAATAGCCTGCTGTGTGTAATCGGGGTGATTTCCCGGGTTGGAGCCTGCAAAAACACATATACGTTTCAATGGGTTTCACTCCTTCTCATGATCTATTTCATTAGTGTATAACATGAATGTAAATACTATGTTACATCACTCATCATACTCAAGTGAATAAAAAAAACACCCGACCGTTTGCAGCCGGTCGGGCTCCCATAATTAGTACACATCATTTAGAAGGGGTTGTTACTGTTTACTATAAAGGCCAAACATTAAATCCATATGATCTTTGCATGAAATGAATATTAAATATCAACCGACTTATCGTATTCCACGCCGTGAGCGCACCACAAACATATGCTTGTCCTTACGAAGAATCCGGCCGTCTGCAAGCTCAACCTGATCATCATCATGACGTATAATCGTTGTGGATAATGCTACAATTTTGGCCCGACGCCAAATCATAACCTGTGATCTGAAATAGATGGCATTTTCAAATTGTACGGCCTTTTTCATCACATATCCAACCTTATGCACCTCGGATCGCGCTTTTTTCAAGGGAAGGCTCTCTTCAGGCAGAGGCCGGATCATTGCGATATTGTCGAACGATACCTTGATCCGCTTGGGTCCGATTCGTACACAATCCGCTTCTTCATCCCACTCGACCAGTGTTCCTTTCAGTGGCTCTCGTATGCCGGTTGCACGATATACGGCTACTTTCCGTCCTACCCAATGTCGCAATGCCATCGCCCCCCGTTTGTCTAGTTTTCCGGTATCGTCCAATCAATCGGTTCAATACCTTTGGAGGTCAAAAATTCATTGGCTTTGGAAAAAGGACGACTGCCCAGGAAGCCACGATGTGCTGCAAGCGGACTTGGATGCGTAGACTCCAACACCAGATGTTTATCCCGGTTAATGAATGCCCCTTTCTTCTGGGCATGACTGCCCCAAAGCATAAATACCATCGGTTCTGAACGTTCATTCAATGCCCGGATGACAGCGTCTGTAAACGTCTGCCATCCCAGTCCCTGATGGGAGTTCGGCTGCCCTTCCCGTACCGTCAGAACCGCATTAAGCAGCAGCACGCCCTGCTCTGCCCAATGAACCAGCGATCCGTGATTCGGAATCGGCAGACCCAGATCCGCGTGAAGCTCCTTATATATATTTTTCAAAGAAGGAGGAACGCGCACCCCCGGTCTGACTGAGAAACTTAATCCCTGAGCCTGACCCGCTCCGTGATAAGGGTCCTGACCGATAATAACGGCTTTGACCTTATGATACGGGGTCAGTTTAAGAGCCGAGAACAAATCTTCCTTGGGTGGAAAGATGGTCTGTGTTTTATACTCGGCGGCGAGTGCATAACGAATGTTGTTGAAATACTCGGCTTCAGTCTCTTCCTGAAGTACAGAGTCCCAATCATTTCCAAACATATGTAAAGGCTCCTTTCCCTGATGAATACATATCCGTGCAGTCCACATAACGAACTGCCACCTGCGTGAGCCGTATCCTACGACTCATAGACTATCCACCATTTTAACATAACCGGGGACAGCAGACCAGAACTGTACATCAGGGGATAGGGTTGCCTCTATAACTAACGTTACTTCAGACCGAGCATGGAATATCTATCGTTGTAAATTGATGCGCTCTGAATCTGTACAACAGAGTTAAAGCAATCCAGTACCTTGTTTATAGATAACTTAATCAGACTTGAACGGGTACGCCCTCATCTTTATTGACCAATAGAGTGCTTATTCTTCTGAGTCCCTCTTCAAGAACCGAACGCGGACATGCCAAGTTTAGACGGATACACCCGCCTCCATTAGCTACAAACATATGTCCATCTTCAAGTAATACCCCCGCTTGTTCAGCGAAAAATAAAGGCAGGTTTACATTTGCAGGGACGTATGCCGTAATATCAATCCATGCCAGATACGTAGCTTCCGGAATATGAAATACCGCCTGTGGCAGATAACGCTTCACATATTGATCCACAAAGGCAAAATTGTCATCAAGATACGTTTTCAACTGTTTCAGCCATTCGTCGCCATGTTCGTAAGCCGCTTGAGTCGCTGCAATGCTCAGCGGATTTTTGAACCCATAATGCCGTTTCTGCCAGATCGTTCGGAGTCCTTCATTTGCAATAATCACATTGGAGAACATTAGGCCCGCCATATTGAACGTTTTGCTTGGAGACATACAGGTAATGATTCGATCCGTATCCGGGAACAGCTTGGCAAGAGGCGTATGCTTCTTACCTGTACGCAGCAAGTCACAGTGAATTTCATCCGAGATTACCCACACGTTATGGCTCAGACAGATCTCACCCACACGTTGTAACTCTTCTGTTGTCCATACGCGTCCAGACGGATTATGCGGATTGCAAAAAATACATAACGTAACTTGTTCATCACTGGCTTTGGCTTCAAAATCTGCAAAGTCTATTGAATAATGTCCCTGCTCGTTGATCAAATCTGAGCAAACTAGTTCAATATGATTATGCTCCGCAGCCGATTTAAAATAACCATAGGAGGGCGTCAAAATCAGCACCTTCTCATTCGGCTTGCAAATATATTCAACTAATTCATATAGAGCAGGAATGATCCCATGTGATGTCTCCAGATGCTCCTTGGGGAAGGACCAGTCATAGTATCTGTTCATCCAGTTGGAGACAGCTTCGTAGTATGCCGGATCGAACACCTGGGAGTACCCCATAATTTTACGGTCCAAACGCTCCTTAACTGCTTCCCGTATTTCGGGAGGTGTGGCAAACTCCATATCTGCAATCCACATGCGAATAAATTCTTCATCCTTAAAGGGAAATTTCATATCTTCTGTTGCATTAAAAATATATTGACGGAAACCATCCGTATTCATGGCATTGGTTCCTGTGCGATCAATAATCTCATCGAAATCATACTTCATAGCCTTCTGCGCCTCTTTCTCTCTGTTCTCCATCCTGGGATTAGGTTCTGTTAGACACATTATTTCATGGCTTAGAAGTTACATCAAACGCAATACAATCTATTCAGAAGAAACAAATCCATCTTAATGTTTCGTCATAATAGGTATTTTCATGAAAAAAGTGTTATATTTTTCGTATAGATTGATTTTACCAAGGGGTTTCACCTTTTCTCATATTCTTAAGAAACTTAACAGAAGGAGATCCGATATGAACACCATCAACAAAGAAGTGGGCAAGAAAATCCGTAATTTTCGCAAATGGAAAGGGTTAACGGTCCAGCAGCTGGCGGATCAGATTCACAAAAGTAAAGCTACTCTGTCCAAATATGAGAGCGGTGATATTACACTTGATGTGGTTACGCTGCATCAAATTGCTAATTCATTGAACATTCAGGTGGAGCAGCTGCTGTATATTGAACCCAAGCAAGCCTCTCCTCTTATGAATACGGTACCGTCCAGCTTTTTCAAAAATTCCACGCGGTTTTATTCGTATTTTTATGACGGGCGCAATAACAGCCTCATTCGTTGTGTCATTGACATGATGGCACAGTCGGACGCGAATCGTTATCGAACCGTGATGTATATGAACGTCAAGAATTTTGAAAATTATCAGGAATGCGAAAATATGTATTGGGGCCACACCGAGCATTACGACACACTCACCACGCTGATTCTGAAAAATCAGGCTACACCGCTGGAGAATCTGTATATTAACATTCTGGCATCTTTTCAGGAATCCGAGAAAAAGTGGGGTTTGATGGCAGGTGTATCCTTCCGTCCCTTTATGCCCATCGCTTTAAAAATGCTATTCTCTCGAACACCCTTGCCTGAAAATCAGGAGTTATATAACGAGCTAAAAATGTCTAAAGAAGATCTGCGTACGTTAAAGATCTATAATATGCTCGCCGTCACCTAAATTTTCAACAGAAGCTGATGGATCAGATTGCATTAATTGGGAAATAACACCTATATAACAAGAAAAGGGCGGCAATTATAAGCTATTACAGCTCATAAAAGCGCCCTTTGGGATCAGATGTTTATTACTTCACACTTCGACTTTGATGTATATTCGATTAGTTCTTGATCAAATCAAGAGTTTCGTCAAATAATTGCTTCTGGTCTTCAATCTTGTTTTCATTACCGATAACACAGCGTTGCTGCTGTACCAATATGGCGGATACCACTTCGGCAAAACCTATAATGTCACTTTCTGTTGTGCTTAGCACTTCATCCCGTTCTTTCTGAAGATCGGCTTCGGTGACATTAGACAGATAACATTCCAGAGAGAATGATCCTTCGCCATAAGGGGTCCTTGGTGTATCGAGGTCCTGGATGGCGCCAATGATATATCTTGTCATTTCCCGTTTATCTGCTTTGAAATCCTTCAGGTATTGCGGCATCTCTTCATAAACTTTGTATGTTTTTTCGAGATTCGGGTCGCGGTACGATGCTACATAGCTATCTCCGTTACGTCTGAAGCCTGACATGCAGCCGTATGCTCCGCCTTTGGCCCTAATATTGTTCCACAAATAATCCAGAGAAAGAATCCCCTGCAAGACACGCAACGAGCCGGTATACGAATACCCTTTATCTATAAAATTACCTGTTTGAACGACATATTGGACTTCAGATGGAGATCTGAACCCTTCTTTATGATGTACAGGTGTAAATGCCTCTTTTTCTTTGGCAACATCTTGGGTGAACAGCTTCGCTTTCAAATCGGATACCTGTTTCTCCAAGCCCGCATATCCCTGATCATCCGCAGTGTAACTCACCAGCAAGTTTTCCGGTCTGAAAATAAAGCTAGTCAACGATTGAAGGCTGGTCGACAGTTCTTCTTTTCTAGCCTCAAAGTTCGCCTGAAGCTCCTCAATCCACTGGTAAAAGGCGATGCCACTAACCGCTTCCCTGAAGTCTGCGACAGCCGAGTGTTTAGAGGTCGAACGGCCAATTCCCGCTGAATGCCCTCCGCTGATCAGATTGCGCTGCAAGTTGCCTTTCAACTGGGCAATAATTTCGTATAAACGCTTCGAATCATCAAATTTGGACGTAAACACAATTTCCTTGATCATGTCAAAAGCAAATCCAAGTTTGTCATAGAGTACTTTGGCGTTGAATTCATACGTAGCCTTGAAATTACGGTGCTCATGCGCGTTCGCATACGTACCGATGCCACTATGAATGCCCCCGGAATGAATGTGAATCTCATTCGACAATTCATTAAATGAGAAATTCTGAGTGTCGACGTAACCGAGCACACTTTTCAGCAATCCAACATACGGCAGCAAACGCCGTGGGACTTCCTTAATATCGAACAACAGTCTCAGATAACCGATCCCATTCGTATAGATGTTATGGTGCAGCACCGTTGTACCTTCGACCTGATTTACCGTCTGATACAGCGTCGATGCTTTCGGTTCAATATCCTCTATCGACAACGTCGGAATGACCTGCTGTTGTTCCTTGGTTGATGGTGCATTCTGGTACTCGGCGAGAGCCTCGGTTCTCTGAATGAGTTGCTGAATCTCTTCCTGACTCAGTCCAGCCTGAACTGATTTCAGATGTGCTTTCAGCGCCTCCTCTTTGCGTGCGTTCAATCCTTTATCCGGCGTGACAGCAACGAAAGAAGTATGTGTATTTTGCAGTAAATACGTCTCAATCAACTTCTCAAAGTAACCCTCGGTCATCTTCGTTCTGAGCTCGGCGAATACGTCATTCGCTTCCAAATGAGTAAATGGCGCTTCGACATCATACAGCCAGCTTTGCAATGAGGAGAAACCGTAGATTAATCCTTTGGGCATTCTTCCATAATCCGCTTCACGGTGGTTGAACTCATAGGAATTGATACCTGCGAGCAGCGCTTTTGGATCAAAACCTTCTTTCACAACACGCTCAAGCACCTCTTTTACCGTCCCCAGAAAATCTTCTTTGCTCGCCAGATTGCTCTTCTTCAATCCAACGGTGAACACGGGCTGATACAGGCTGTCATCATACGTACCATATACATCTTTCGCAATGCCCTTATCCAATAAAGCCTGCTTCAGAACCGCTCCTGGAGCGTTAAGCAATGCGTACAGCAAAATTTGAAACGAGATGTTTAATTCCTTGTCCAGACTTGTTCCAATGACCGCATTATAGGTCAAAAAGCTGTTATCCACTTCTGATTCGGTACTTCCGGCAGAATATGTCTTGACTGCGTCCACTCTTTCTCCGAATGCAGGTTGAAGCTGAATGGCAGAATCAATCTCAATTCGATCATATTCACTCAGATAGTTCTCATCTAACCACTGCAATTTCTCTTCCATATCCATATCCCCATACAAATAAATGAAGCTGTTGGACGGATGATAGTATCTGGAGTGGAAATCCAGCAAACCTTGATAAGTCAGATCGGGAATGGCATCGGGAAATCCGCCTGATTCACAGGAATATGTAGTATCCGGGAAAAGTGAATTCAGAACTTCCCTGCGTACAATCCGTTCCGGTGAAGAAAAAGCACCCTTCATCTCGTTATATACAACGCCGTTATAGGTTAACTCATCTTCAGCTGAGGTCAGGTTGTAATTCCAACCCTCCTGTAGAAATATTTTTTCATTATTATAAATATTTGTGTGGAGTACCGCATCCAGATAAATATCCATCAGGTTATGGAAGTCATGATCATTCCGACTTGCAATCGGATAGATCGTTTTATCTGGATATGTCATCGCATTCAGAAATGTATTAAGAGAACCCTTCAGCAACTCAACAAAGGAATCCTTGGCCGGAAATTTCTTGGAGCCACACAGTACGGAATGTTCCAGAATGTGAGCTACACCTGTATTGTCTTCCGGAGGAGTACGGAAACCGATACTGAACACTTTATTATCATCCTGATTAGATAAGAGTACAATTTTGGCTCCGGATTTCTGATGTTCCAGGAGATACGCATCTGACTTCAACTCTTCGATTCTGCGTTCCTGCAGCACCTTATAGGGCTTAAGCTGTTTCAACATGGGTCGAGTCCTCCGTCCATAAAATTGTTTAGTTTGATATGCAACCTTGAGTTCTTCAAGTTCAAAGTTAAAGGTAATTTATGCCTACGGATAGTATACACTATCGTTGCATGTCTTCCTAACGGGCAGCACCACAGATGTCATCTGATATGTATTATCGTTTTTTAATGTTTATGAACTGAATGGTACAGCAGAAAATCATAAAAATTAAAATTTCCAAACAAAAAAAGATCGCATGAACAACTTGTTTAACAAGTGTCATGCGATCTTTTCTTAAGATGCCGAGGACCGGGATCGAACCGGTACGGTAGTCACCTACCGCAGGATTTTAAGTCCTGTGCGTCTGCCAATTCCGCCACCCCGGCATGGGTATGTATTTCTTGGCGACAAGAAATATCTTACCATGAAATTTATAGCTTTGCAATACCTTAATATAAAATTATCCAAAAAAAAATGAAACAGGCACTGCCAGCGTTAGCGAGCAGTGCCTAGAAAGTTCGAGTTGCGGTCCCGAACTTTCTTTAAACCATCTATATTAAGGGAGGTGTGAAATAAGAATACCTCCCCAACATTAAAGAAACCTAAAATCAGGCTTAAATTAAACTAAAAAAGAAGAATAGGTGCAATTCGGTCTGCCTCTTCCTCGCTGCATTCCACAACCACCAGGATATGCCCCTGTACCAGCCAATCTTCATAGTAATTAGCATCTTCTTCAGAGACCCCTGCTTCGGTTAAGGTAAGCACCAGATCATCCGTTTCATTTCCAATCTCGTTGCCTGCAAGTTTGCGTACCGCTTTTCCGATGGACATCGTCTGATCCATCCGCTTGCCCAAACCAGCAAGCACCCCTTTAAGCACGCCTAGTGCACCGTCTGTTCCTGCGCCCTTCAGAGGCATAGGCAAACCAGTCTTCTCGCTTACCACTTCGAGATTAACCTGTTCTTTGGCTACCGCACCCAAATATTTATCTGCTATACCTTCCTCTTTCAATTTATTTAACATGATAATGGCTTCATTCTCCGTGTGTACGAGTCCGATCAGCAATTGTGTCATTATACGTCCCCTCCTTTTACCCTTATATAACCCTGGTTGCTTCTTCAAAAACGCAGAGCACATAATAAGTCCTTTCACCTATGTAAAATTTAATTTCTGATCTGGAAATCTATACCTAGTTCTGATAGACTAGATAAAGAAGACAAATTAACCATTGAAATTATTGACATATCGAATTACTATTCCATAACCAGGAGCAATGACATATGAAAAAAGAGGTAGAAATTGCCATTCGACGCAAACAACAAATCATCGTTCGTAATACAAGTGGACAAACGGTAACTGGATTTCCGGAACGTACAGCCGATGCTTCCATTCTTTCCTTACGGACAGTTCACGGAAGCCTGTGGATTCCATTCGACGAAGTAGAACAAGTCACACGTCTGTTAAGCATTCGCTCTCATCATTTAAGTGGAATGCAGTTGTGTACGGCTGATCTGTAAACAGGGAACAAGTACTTCATGTATTTATACGTGAACTAGACGTGTTTATTTCGCCCTTCATAAAATAAAACCAGACGTATCGTGAACTGCACCCCATTTGTTAGACACGACTAA
>NZ_LGRP01000087.1:0-2120 GCF_001636635.1 Paenibacillus sp. O199 | reverse complement strand
AACTTGCATATTGGATAAGCCCTCGACCGATTAGTACTGGTCAGCTCCATGCATTGCTGCACTTCCACCCCCAGCCTATCTACCTCGTCGTCTTCAAGGGGTCTTACATACTGGGAAATCTCATCTTGAGGGGGGCTTCACGCTTAGATGCTTTCAGCGCTTATCCCTTCCGTACATAGCTACCCAGCGGTGCTCCTGGCGGAACAACTGGTACACCAGCGGTACGTCCATCCCGGTCCTCTCGTACTAAGGACAGCTCCTCTCAAATTTCCTACGCCCACGACAGATAGGGACCGAACTGTCTCACGACGTTCTGAACCCAGCTCGCGTACCGCTTTAATGGGCGAACAGCCCAACCCTTGGGACCTACTTCAGCCCCAGGATGCGATGAGCCGACATCGAGGTGCCAAACCTCCCCGTCGATGTGGACTCTTGGGGGAGATAAGCCTGTTATCCCCAGGGTAGCTTTTATCCGTTGAGCGATGGCCCTTCCATGCGGTACCACCGGATCACTAAGCCCGACTTTCGTCCCTGCTCGACTTGTAGGTCTCGCAGTCAAGCTCCCTTATGCCTTTGCACTCTTCGAATGATTTCCAACCATTCTGAGGGAACCTTTGGGCGCCTCCGTTACTCTTTAGGAGGCGACCGCCCCAGTCAAACTGCCCACCTGACACTGTCCCCGCACCGGATTACGGTACCAGGTTAGAACCTAGATACGATCAGGGTGGTATCCCAACGGTGCCTCCACACAAGCTGGCGCTCATGCTTCAAAGGCTCCCACCTATCCTGTACAGATCGTACCCAAATTCAATATCAAGCTGCAGTAAAGCTCCATGGGGTCTTTCCGTCTTGTCGCGGGTAACCTGCATCTTCACAGGTATTAAAATTTCACCGGATCTCTCGTTGAGACAGCGCCCAAGTCGTTACGCCATTCGTGCGGGTCAGAATTTACCTGACAAGGAATTTCGCTACCTTAGGACCGTTATAGTTACGGCCGCCGTTTACTGGGGCTTCGGTTCACAGCTTCGGATTGCTCCTAACCGCTCCCCTTAACCTTCCAGCACCGGGCAGGCGTCAGCCCGTATACTTCGCCTTACGGCTTCGCACAGACCTGTGTTTTTGCTAAACAGTCGCTTGGGCCTTTTCACTGCGGCCCCCTCGTGCTATTCACACTACCGGGGCACCCCTTCTCCCGAAGTTACGGGGTCATTTTGCCGAGTTCCTTAACGAGAGTTCTTCCGCGCGCCTTAGAATTCTCTTCTCGCCTACCTGTGTCGGTTTGCGGTACGGGCACCATCACCTGGCTAGAGGCTTTTCTTGGCAGTGTGAGATCATGACCTTCGCTACTATAATTTTCGCTCCCCATCACAGCCCAGCCTTACGATGTGCGGATTTGCCTACACATCAGCCTCACTGCTTAGACGGACATCCATCAGTCCGCGTCACTACCCTGCTGCGTCCCCCCATTGCTCATAACGGCTTACGGTGGTACAGGAATTTCGACCTGTTGTCCTTCGACTACGCCTTTCGGCCTCGCCTTAGGTCCCGACTTACCCTGAGCGGACGAGCCTTCCTCAGGAACCCTTAGGCTTTCGGCGGATCAGATTCTCACTGATCTTTTCGTTACTCATACCGGCATTCTCACTTGTATAATGTCCAGCGCTCCTTACGGTACACCTTCAACCCTTATACAACGCTCCCCTACCCCTGATGCAAAGCATCAAGCCATAGCTTCGGTGGTGTGTTTAGCCCCGTTACATTTTCGGCGCAGAGTCACTCGACCAGTGAGCTATTACGCACTCTTTCAATGGTGGCTGCTTCTAAGCCAACATCCTGGTTGTCTGTGCAACTCCACATCCTTTCCCACTTAACACACACTTGGGGACCTTAGCTGATGGTCTGGGCTGTTTCCCTTTTGACAATGGATCTTAGCACTCACTGTCTGACTCCCGGAAGTAAGTCTATGGCATTCGGAGTTTGACTGAGCTTGGTAACCCTTGCGGGCCCCGCACCCAATCAGTGCTCTACCTCCACGACTCTGTTTTCCGAGGCTAGCCCTAAAGCTATTTCGGGGAGAACCAGCTATCTCCGAGTTCGATTGGAATTTCTCCGCTACCCCC
>NZ_LGRP01000053.1:0-23462 GCF_001636635.1 Paenibacillus sp. O199 | reverse complement strand
CGATGTTATTCGGTGGTGGTTTTTATTTGTTTTATACGAAGTATTTAATAAGTATCTAATATAAACCGTAACAGCCCGGAGAAAATCCAGGGCTGTTTTTTCATTTCAATTTATGTGAATGTGCTAAATCTTTTATAGTCAGATTAATTTAAGCAGGTTCTTTCTATTTAATCATTTGGTTGCATGCATCCCCTAGGCTTAAAAGGGAGTTCTCCAATGCATAATGGGTCTCTGAATCAATGATGACTCCTTGTTTATTCATCTTCAATGTAATATGAGGAATGGTTAGAGAGGCCTCATGTAAGACTTGAGCATTAATCATGTTTAACGTCAGCTATAGTGAAGCATGGGCTTTGTCACCGCCCATGGGGCTTGGAGAAGCAGCGATGGCAACGGTGGGTTTATTGAGCCATTCTCCTGAAGATACAATCCAATCTAATGCGTTTTTTAAGACCCCAGGAACTCCGTTTCCATACTCGGGCGTGCAGATGAGGACTCCATCCGAATGCTTCAGTTGGGCTCTCAAATTCTGCACGGACTCAGGACCTTCCTCGACATCGAGGTCAGGATTAAAATGCGGTAGATCATTTAATCCACCATATACTCCAAACTTAAGGTTAGGAGGAGCTAGCTTAATCATGGCATGCATTAGTAAAGTATTGGAGGACTGATTGCGCAGGCTTCCGGAAATCGCAAGGATATTAAATTCTTTTTTCATGGGTATACATCATCTCTATTCCTTAGTAATGTAGGGCAATCTGTTTATTTTCCTCCTGTTGGAATGGACTGTCTATAGAAAACGCATTTAATTAAGGCATTCTTCATGTTACTCAGAGGATATCCACAATTCTTCATCAAAAATGCATGCGATAGTTTGCATGACTCTGGGTAATAGGATGAAGAGAGCGCTTAAAATAAGCAACTGACGAATGAATCATAATAAATATTTTTTAAAATTAGTACCAAGTACTAATACTTAGTGCTATAATGATATAAAAAACAAACGAGGTGACTACCGGTATGAATCAATCAATGTCAACCATTACCGCAATGGGTACGTATGTACCGGATCGAATATTAAGTAATGCTGATTTGGAGAAGCTCGTCGAGACGAGTGATGAATGGATTGTACAGCGTACAGGGATGAGAGAACGGCGCATAGCAGCTGATGATCAATTTGTATCTGACCTGGCCACCAAGGCTGTAGAAGATATGATGCGCCGTTATAATGTTAGCGTAGAAGATGTGGATATGATTTTGGTCGCTACCAGCACACCTGAGTATTCGTTTCCCAGCACAGCATCCCGAGTACAGGCGAATCTCAAGATTCCACATACAGGAGTGCTTGATTTGAATGCGGCATGTGCGGGGTTTACGTATGGATTGCAGCTGGCGGACAGTCTGGTAACCAGTGGCATGTATCACAAAGTGTTGGTTATTGGAGCTGAGACGTTGTCCAAGATTACCGATTATACAGATCGTACGACATGTGTATTGTTCGGCGACGGGGCAGGAGCCTTTTTGGTAGAAAGAGCTGCTGGGAAAGGTGACTTTATGGCAGCCATCTCAGGTACGAGTGGAGAAGGAGGTATTCATCTCTATAAGACGGGTCTTTCTTCTGAGATGAATGGCGTACCTCTGCAGGGTGAGGGATGCCTTGTCCAGAATGGCAGAGAGATCTATAAGTGGGCAGTACGCACGATTCCGGAACAATTGAGTGGGCTTATAGCCAAAGCAGAGATGAAACCGGAGCAGATCGATTGGTTTGTCCCACATAGCGCGAATCTAAGAATGATTGAAGCGGTTTGTGAACGCGGTCCTATTCCATTGGAACGTACTTTAACAAGTGTGGAGTACCGAGGCAATACCTCCGCGGCTTCCATTCCTCTTGCTCTACAGCTTGCAGTAGACGCAGGGAAATTAAAGAATGGGCATCAAATAGCCCTTTTTGGTTTTGGAGGCGGCCTGACCTACGCAGGTCTTGTGCTTAGATGGAGTGTACCGGACAGTCCTGTAAAATAAAGCTCAATCCTTTAGTGTATTTATGGATAATTTTATGTTGTGTATTGACAGGCTTAAGGAAAGATGATAATTTAATCATACAAATTCCAATTGATTTACTTTGTTTTACTATAATTTTATATACCGACTGTTTAGACAGAGGTATCCTGCAAAGGTATATTTGCAGGATACCTCTTTTTTGTACTTTTCATCTGGGAGGGGGACTCAAATGGGTGAGACGTTATTGGCTATATCTCAACTAAACAAAAAGTTTGATACTACAGGAGGATCGGTCCAGGCTTTGTATAATGTGGATTTGCATGTGAAAGAAGGGGAGTTCATAACGATTATAGGGCCAAGTGGCTGTGGAAAAAGCACCTTGTTGCGTATCGTAGCGGGACTGGATCGCGGTTATACGGGTAGCGTATCGCTGAATGGGAACGAAATTAAAGGACCAGGGATCGATAAGGGCTTTATTTTTCAGGAGCACCGACTCTTTCCCTGGCTCACTGTAGAGAAGAACATCGCTTCTGATCTGCCGCTCGGTAAACCGGAAGTCAGACGGAAGGTGAATGAACTAATTGAACTGGTGAAATTGCAAGGATTTGAACAAGCCTATCCGCGTGAGTTGTCGGGTGGTATGGCCCAGCGTGTCGCCATTGCGCGAGCGCTGCTCCGAAGTCCCCAAATTTTACTGCTTGATGAACCGTTTGGTGCGCTAGATGCATTCACTCGGGCTCATATGCAGGCGGTACTACTAGATATTTGGCGCACAAACAAGACAACGATGATTTTTGTAACCCATGATATTGATGAGGCAGTTTTTCTGGGTGAGCGTGTGGTCATTTTGGAACCCCGCCCGGGACAAATTCGAAAAATCGTACCTATTGATCTCCCTTATCCTCGAAAGAAAGCGTCGAATTCATTTCAAGAAGTTCGGTTAAAGGTATTAAGTGAGTTTGAGAAATTGGAAGAGTTTGAACTTAAGGATGGGGCCGGGATATAAATGAAGTTAACCTGATTGATTCATTCATTCCACTATTAATCCGAGTAATTCAATAAAATAAATATGTTTAAGTGAGTGGAGGAGGATATGATCTAATGTCAGAACAGGCGGCAACGCTCAAAGCGACCGATAAAAAAAACGGCAAAGCAGTAAAATTTGCATTAGGTCTTATTTTGCCGGGTATTGTGCTTATGCTGTGGCAGACTTTGGGGCATTACGAAATCATTTCGGAAATGCTGTTCCCGACCCCTTATACCATCGCAGTGGCTTTGGTGACTCTAGTTGTTTCGGGAGATTTGTGGGCTAATCTGCAAATTAGCGCTATGAGAGCATTTGCGGGATTCTTTCTTGGCGGAGGTCTTGGCCTCTTCTTCGGTATTCTGGTAGGTTTGTTTCGCAAATCAGAAAAACTGTTGGACCCTACTTTGCAAATGATTCGTATGATTCCAAGCCTTGCGGTTGTACCTTTATTCATTCTCTGGTTTGGTATAGGCGAGGAATCAAAGGTGCTGTTGATAGCAAAGGCTGCATTCTTTCCTTTATATATTCAAACTTTTATGGGCATACGTGGGGTGGACAATAAGCTGTTTGAGGTGACACGGGTGCTGGGTTACAGCCGGATCAAGCAAGTTACCCGCCTTGTGCTTCCGGCGGCTGTGCCAAACGTTATACTTGGCGTGCGATTGTCACTTGGGCTTTCTTGGCTGGCACTGGTCGTGGCAGAGATGATTGCTTCCAGCTCAGGCATCGGTTATATGATGTCGGATGCTCGGCAGTTCGCAGATACACCTGTCGTGTTCGTGGGAATATTCATTTTTGCTGCAGCAGGGTTGTTAAGCGATACATTGGTTCGACTGCTGGAACAGCGATTATTGCAATGGAAGGACAGCATTTCAGGTTAATTGAAAGGCTAAAGAATAAATGACAAAGCTCGAAATGATAGGAGGGATGCACTATGAACGAGGGAACGGAAGCCATAATGAAAACAGCTAAAAGCGCGCTGGACTCCAGAGATATCAGCGGAACAGCTCCGATCGTTGCTGGACGGACTAAAGTAATCTCTCGTTTAAAGCTACCATCGCGTTCATGGAAAACCTCGCTGTCGGATGTGGTCATCGGGTCGCTGATTCCACTGGGTACACTGGCATTATGGCAGATTGCTGGCAGCATAGGGTGGTTATCGGCTGAATTTCTTCCAACCCCACTGAGTATCCTCAGCGCATTGACCGAGCTTGCGGCAACAGGAGAGCTAATCCATCATCTTGGTGTAAGTATGGGCCGTGCAGGATTGGGATTTCTGATTGGCGGGGTACTCGGACTGTGTTTTGGGATCCTAACCGGACTCTTTCGTCAAGCAGAATATATATTGGACCCGAGCGTACAGGTGCTTCGACTTGTGCCGCATCTGGCGATTGCACCGCTGATTATTTTGTGGTTTGGCTTCGGAGAAGTATCCAAGGTGGTCATTATTATGAGTGGTTCCTTTTTTCCTCTATACATCAACACTTTTATGGCTATTCGTGGGGTGGACAAAAAACTATATGAAGTAGCACAGGTACTCGGTTTCAGCCCGTATCAGCGAATACGCAGGTTGATTCTTCCAGCAGCACTACCGGGTATTTTGTTGGGGCTCCGGCTCTCGTTAGCCGTAGCCTGGATTGGATTGGTCGTGGCGGAATTGATCGGCTCACAGTCTGGAATCGGATTTCTGATCAATGAGGGTAAGCAGAATGCCAATACGGCCATCATTTTTGTCGGTATTCTCATTTTCGCTATTGTCGGCAAAGGGATAGACTCGCTCTTTCGTATGATAGAACGTAAATTTCTGTTCTGGCGAGACAGCTACCAGGGCTGAACATTTCAGGGAGGTCAATGCACATGAGTGAAGCGGTACGAGAAGATTCATTATTCCTTTTGGCAGATGTACTGGTTATTGGTGGAGGACCAGCGGGTACATGGGCAGCTCTCGCGGCAGCTGCCAAAGGAGCTTCAGTGGTACTGGCTGACAAGGGATATTGCGGCTCAAGCGGAGCCACTGCCCCTTCTGGAACAGGGGTGTGGTATGTGAAGCCTGATGAGAAGCTACGGGAAGAAGCGAAGGCGAGCCGGTATTTTATGGGAGGTCAACTAGCTGAGCATCGCTGGATGGATCGGGTGCTGAATCGAACATATGACAATATGAATCGACTGGGAGTATCAGGGTACCCTTTTCCGATCAATGAAGAAGGTCAGCAGCATCGTAGTGGTCTGCAAGGGCCGGAATATATGCGACTGATGCGTAAGCTGGTTAAGAGGGCAGGGGTTAAAATATTGGATCATAGCCCAGCCATGGAGCTGCTTGCAGATGAATATGGTGTAGCAGGTGCAGCCGGAGTACAAACGCAGAGTGGAAAAACATGGACTGTTCATGCAGGGGCTGTTGTCATTGCGACTGGAGGATGCGCATTTCTCAGCAAAGCGTTGGGCTGCAACGTACTTACTGGCGACGGTTACCTGTTTGCGGCCGAGGCGGGAGCGGCTCTTTCAGGCATGGAGTTTTCCAATGCTTATGCCATCTGCCCGACGTTCTCTTCCGTAACGAAGACGGCCTATTACAATTATGCCAGCTTTTATCATGAAGATGGCACCATTGTTGAAGGTGCAGGCTCCAAAAAGGGACGCTCTGTCATCGCTCGCCATCTGATGGCTGGACGTCAGGTTTACGCCAGACTGGATCAGGCGCCAGAAGATTTACAGCCGTTGCTGAGAGTAGCGCAAACGAACTTTTTCCTGCCGTTTGATCGGCTTGGAATTAATCCATTCAAGGAATTATTCCCGATCACGCTGCGTCTGGAGGGGACAGTTCGTGGAACTGGCGGCATTCGGGTGATGGATGAAAATTGTGCCACTGGCGTACCGGGTCTTTATGCAGCAGGAGATGCCGCTACACGGGAGTTGATCTGTGGTGGATTTACTGGAGGTGGCAGCCATAATGCGGCCTGGGCGATGTCTTCCGGGTCTTTCGCCGGGGAGGGTGCAGCAGGGTACGTGTTAGAACTCGGGCACAATGCTGCAAAACGTAATCCATCAGGCTTATCTTCTGCTCCTCTGGTGCAAGGGCAAGTGAAGCAAGGGACGGCAGCTCGCACAGCAGAATATGTATCCGCTGTGCAGGCTGAGGTGAAGCCTTATGAAGTGAACTTGTTCCGTACAGAGCAAGGTTTGTCCTCGGCGCTTGGTCGTCTTGACGAGTTATGGAGCATTCAACGCAATATACAGGTTCAGCGAACACCGGAAGGTGTGAAGGCCCGGGAGGCAGCCGCCATGACGGCAACCGCCCGTTGGATGTACAACTCTGCACTGGCCCGCACGGAATCCAGAGGGATGCACAAACGTGAGGATTACAAAGAGTCCGATACGGCACAGCATCATCGGCTGATCAGTGGCGGCCTGGATCAGGTCTGGGTGAAAACCGAGGAAGTGGCGAAGGAGAGTGTTCCCTTGTGATTGAAGTCATCAGTGCGACCAAGTGTATAGAGTGCAACCAATGCGTAGCCGTCTGTCCAACCAATGTCTTCGATCGAGTAGAGGGTGGAATACCCGTTATTGCAAGGCAGGACGACTGTCAGACCTGTTTTATGTGTGAGCTGTATTGTCCAGTGGATGCCTTGTATGTTGCACCTGATTCCGAAGCACTTACCGGAATAACCGAGCAGGAGCTTCAGGAGCAGGGATTTCTAGGTGGATATCGTGAGAAGGTAGGCTGGGGCAAGGGCAGAAAGCCAGTAGCAAGTCATAACTTCATGGTACAACTCTCTGCGAGAGCCGGATTCTGAAGATGCAAATGTTCAAGGGGGAAACCAACAATGAAACAGGCACACAGATACAAGGAGAAGAATACCCGAGGGACAACTGCAATGTGGCTGCGCCTGTCGGTTCTGGTTAGCATTGTTATGGTAGTACTGACTCTTCAGGCTTGTGGGAATAACGTTGGTTCAGGAAATACCAACAGCGCGACTGGCTCAACTGATGAAGGTCAATCGAAGGCGACAAGTGGTCAAAGGTCAGAGGATATACCGACCATTCTCAATTATGGTTTTATTGGCTCGAATAAGCTGAATTTGCCTGGTGGTGCCGAGGGGTGGGGCCTATATAAAGGTATTATTCAAGAGGAACTAAAAAAATACGGTATTACGGAAGTGAAACTGACCGGATTCCCCAATGGACCTGACCAGACGGAATCGTTGATCAGCGGACGGCTGGATTTTGGCAGCTTGGGCGATACGCCAGCCATTATTGCTTATGCTTCCGGAGCGAAGACCAGGTTAATAACTCAATCCATGGTGAATAATGTGGGTTATCTGATTGGTAAAAAGGACGGTCCAAAAACAGTTAAGGAGCTGCAAGGCAAAACAATTGCAATTCAAAAAGGTTCCTTCATGCACCGTTACGTGGTCGGCCTGCTTCAGGAAGAAGGAGTAACCGACTACAAGCTGGTTCATATGTTGACTCCGGATGCAACAGCTGCATTGGCAAGAGGGGATGTGGATGCAACTACCAACCTGGGTGTACCCGCGCTAAAGCTCATTTCCGAAGGCTATACGCATCTGGATGATGCTTCACAGCATCCAGATCTTCTAGGCAGCAGCGTTACAGTTGTAGGAGAGGACTTCCTCGCTAAATTCCCTGATTTTCCTCGAGTATGGAATGAAGCCAGGCAGAAGGCTTTAGCTGACCTTAAGCAACATGAAGATGAATATTATCAGTTCCTTGCTGAGATTGGGGACACTACACCTGAACTGGCGAAGCAGGTAAATCCGATCAGTGAAATCAAGGATACGGCGTTTACGGAGGAAGGATTGAAGCTGCTGGAAGGCACGAAAAACTTTTTAGTGGAAGAAAAACTGGCCAAAAAGGATTATTTGATTAGTGACTGGCAACAGCAATAGCCAACACAGTTTTGGCTTGGGAGCCGTTAGAGTGGCACTACAGAGGCCACTACAGAGAAACAATGAACAAGTAATCTATTGAACAGTAGCAGACAAAACGGCCAAAATAGTGAAAAGTCCATCCAAATTCATGGCTACATGAATTTGGATGGACTTTTTTTGTGTGTAGCAATAAAGAATGTTTAATCCCATGAACGATTTATGGCGTGAGCTTTGGTGCTTGGCGGTGATGAGTCCCTTGCTCATAGCTGTAAGCCAGCTTAATCAAGGTTCCTTCATCAAAGGCGCGGCCCAGGAATTCCATACCTACCGGCAGACCTTCAGTTGTAAATCCAGCAGGTACGGTAATTGCCGGGAAGCCAGAGAATGGGCTCAATCGGTTGTTACCCCCGGAGTTTTGTCCTTCGCCAATAACACCAGCGGCTTGCGTGGACGTAGGATAGATGATGGCATCCAGGTTGTTGTCCGCCATAACTTTCAACAAGGACTCACGTGTGATTTGGGTACGTTTCAGGACGATGTCCTTATATTCGGCAGTCTCCAACGTTTCCCGTGCATCACGAGTCTTCATCGACTGTTCTTGTGACTTGTCGAACTGTCCTGAAGCAATAATCTCGGACAAGCTGTGATAAGGGGCTTCGTCACCAAGAGACTCCAGATAGTCATTAAGTTGGAATTTGAACTCGTATCCACTCAAGCTTGGGTATTTGTTGATTTCCGCCAGGTTTGGAATGCTGATCGGGACTGCCGTAGCTCCCAGCGTTTTGAGTTCTTCTACTGCGTTGTTAATCACGTCAGCGACGGCTTTTTCTTCAGCTTTGGTGCTTGGAATGAGTTCGGTGGCCACACCGATCCGTGCACCTTTCAGACCGTTTACATCCAGGAAGTCTGTGTAGCTGGAAGGGATTTTGCCTACAGCATAAGCTGTAGCGACATCATTTTTGTCATAGCCGGCTGTAGCATCCAGCATAATTGCGGCATCACTTACGGTACGAGCCATAGGACCACCGACATCCTGTGTCAATGCAAGAGGGATGATTCCTTCACGGCTGGACAGTCCGATTGTTGGACGAATACCGACAAGGCTGTTGAAGCTGGAAGGGATACGGATTGATCCGCCGGTGTCAGTACCCATGCCCGCAGCTGCAAAGTTTGAGGCAATGGCGGCACCCGTACCACCACTTGACCCGCCTGGATAGTGATCCAGCGCATAAGGATTCAGTGTTTGTCCACCCAGTGAGCTGGACGTGGTAATGCCGAATGCGAATTCATGCAGATTGGTTTTGCCCAAAATAATGGCCCCTGCTGCTTTGAGTTTCTTCACTTGTTCAGCATCGTGAGCAGGTACGGAATCTTTCAGACAGATACAACCTGCGGTTGTAGGCATATCGTTGGTATCGAAGTTATCTTTAACTAAAACCGGAATACCATGTAAAGGTCCGCGAGGGCCCTGAGCTGCACGTTCTTCATCCAACGTTTCAGCGATTTTGAGAGCATCCGGGTTCAAGGTCAGAACTGCGTTAATGCTCACACCCTGATCATCATATTTTTCAATCCGATCCAAGTACTTCTGCACGAGTTCTTTGGATGTTAGCTTTCCTTGCGTCATGGCAGCCTGGAGATCCGTAATTGTCGCTTCCTCCAGAACAAATGGTTTTATGTAGTTATAAACGCGGTCTTTCAATATAGCAACATCATTTTGGGTAAGTACTGCATTAGGAAGGAAGAGGGCGTCGGTATATCCTTTCATCAACCCCGCGGTGTTCAGCGCACCAACGGCACCGGCAAAGCTCGCCTGATCCGGAACATCCTTGAACGATTCTGGAGTGGACTCCAGCTTCAGCCAGGTTTGCAAAGCTAAAGCAGCATCTTTACGCTGTACTGTTGTGCCGGAAAGTTTGTCCATGGAAAAAGGAACACCTGCAAGTGTAGCCGCTTCTTCCATAGCTTGAACAAATGCTACTGCTGTGACAGGTGCCTTACCAGCTGTTACGGCTGCAACCGTAGTTTTGCTAGAAGGCGCTGCCGTTGCAGCTGACGCTGAGGGAACCGTTCCTCCCCATGTTGTGGCAAAAACTGCTCCGGCCAGTAACAAGGCCCCACTTTTTTTCAATACAGATCCATGATAAGTCATGCATCCACGCTCCCTTCCTGTGTATCAATGATGTGTGTTGGCGAATCTGATATAGTTGCTTTTTTCACATTCTAAGTACATGTAAGGTATTCTTACAACACTCATATTTATCCAAAAAAACGTATACATACTATATTTCTACTATAGAACCTTCCAAATGCTCCTAATTCCATGCGCGGAAGAAAAATGTCGAAGAATATTGTGTTAACTAATCTGACATTAGAACCGGGAGATAGGCATCTTATGGGACAAATCGTTATTTGTTAAGCCAAAGCAAACCAATACCATGAAATGATATAATGAAAAGATAGAAGTAGAAGAACTCTTTTAATTAACGATAGAAGCATGAGAGTCATAGGTTTATCAAAGAAAGGAAGATATGGATTGAAAACATTAGTACTCGCAGAAAAACCATCTGTGGCACGAGAAATAGCCAGAGTGATGGGAGCGCGTGATAAACATAAAAGCTATATGGAAGGCCCGAAATATATCGTGACTTGGGCGCTTGGGCATCTTGTTGGATTGGCTGAACCAGAGGACTATGACAAAAAGTATGCAACCTGGAATCTGGAGGATCTGCCGATTCTGCCTGATCGCACCAAGCTGAAGGTACTCAAAGAGACCAACCATCAATACAAAGCGGTACAGCAGCTGATGAAACGTCAGGATGTTGGTGAATTGGTCATTGCAACGGATGCAGCACGTGAGGGTGAATTGCTGGCTCGCTGGATTATGCAAATGGCCCAGTGGAAAAAGCCGTTTAAGCGGCTGTGGATATCATCCCAGACCGACAAGGCCATCAAGGATGGATTTGCATCACTGAAGCCAGGCAGCCAGTTTGATCGTCTTTATGAATCAGCACGTTGCCGGGCAGAGGCGGACTGGATGATTGGTCTTAACGTGACGCGTGCATTGACGGTTCGATTTAATGCACAATTGTCAGCTGGACGGGTACAGACCCCTACACTTGGCATGATTATGGACAGGGAAAATGAGATCAACGGTTTCCGCTCGCAGGAGTATGAGACGTTAACGGCCGATCTGGGAGATTTTCAGGCGGTATGGCGCGCTGCAGGTGGGGATTCACGCATCTTTGATCCGCAAGAGACACAAGAATTGAAGAAACGAATTGATGGTCGTAAGGGTTCGATTGCCCAAGTGAAAAAAAGTGAAAAGGTTGAGCCGCATCCGCTGGCTTATGACCTGACGGAATTACAACGGGATGCCAACCGAAAATATGGTTTTTCCGCCAAGCAAACATCGAATGTGCTGCAACGTCTTTATGAACAGCACAAGCTGGTAACCTACCCACGTACAGACAGCCGTTACCTGACATCGGATATGACGGGAACGCTGAAAGAACGACTGGATAGTGTAGCGATTGGCCCCTATGCGTCTCTGGCTCGTCCGTTGTTGCGCAAAAATCTGAATATCACCAAACGTATCGTGGATGACAGCAGGGTAACGGATCACCATGCGATCATTCCAACAGAACAGACGGTTCTCCTCAATCAGCTGAATCCAGAGGAACGTAAGCTATACGATCTGATCGTACGCCGTTTTATCAGCTTGTTCTATCCGGCTGCGAAGTACGATTCTGTTGCGATCACTGTTCAGGTGGGCAACGATTCCTTTCATGTGAAAGGCACAACGGTGAAAGAAAGCGGCTGGCGGGAAGTGTACGGCGGAGATTATAGCGATGAGGATGATGATCGTGCTGACGATTCCTCAGACCATGAGCGTGCGCTTTTGCCAGACGTGCAGCAAGGTCAGTCCGTGACGGTTCAACGTTGTCATATCAAAAGTGGACGGACGATGCCGCCAAAACGGTATACCGAGGCAGCTTTGCTTTCTCAAATGGAGAAGCATGGACTGGGCACTCCGGCTACACGAGCGGATATTATCGAGAAGCTTGTAAGTTCCGACACCATTGATCGTCAAGGGAACAGCATGCATCCAACGGGAAAAGGAAAACAGCTGATTGAACTGGCTGCTCCACAGCTGCGTTCACCGGAGTTAACAGCTCGCTGGGAAGCTGAGCTGGAACGAATCGCCCGTGGACAAGGGAAGCCTGAGCCTTTCCTGGAGAGCATCCGTTCGATGGCGAAAGAGCTTGTATCTACAGTAAAAGGTAGCAAAGCGGAGTACAAGCCACATAATGTATCGAATAGTCACTGCCCGGATTGTAATGCCCGCTTACTGGAGAAGAAAGGCAAACGCGGCAAGTTCCTCGTGTGTCCAACAGAGGATTGCGGATATCGTCGTTCGGCGGAGAAACGATTATCCAACCGTCGCTGTGCACAGTGTCACAAAAAGATGGAAATTAAAGAGGGTAAGGCAGGTTTGTACGTGCAATGTCTGCCTTGCGGCATAACGGAAACATTGGATAAAGACAAACAGCATGTGAACAAACGTGATCAGCAAAAGCTGGTCAAACAATATGCGAAACAGGAGTCGATCGGTTCCAATTTGGGAGAACTGTTGAAGGCAGCCATGGAGAAAAAGGGAGAGTAAGACTGTCGTATAAGATTCTCCTTTTTCAGGCAACGTAAGCCTAGGAGGTGATACGCAGATGCCACATAACAAACCAGAGAAGATTCATAATCAGCAGAACAAAGACAGCATTCAGGAAGAGAGTATCTCTGTACGTCCCGAAAAGGCAGCAAAAAGAGCACCAAACCTGAATGGTATTCCTAAACAGGAGTCATAGGGTTGGTATTCGGGATTCATTGCTTCTAAATATCTTTGCGGTTCCCTTCTCGCGTTGATCATGTTCCTTCAGAGGACTATAATGGAGGTACAGGGAGATGTCCCGGGACGGGGGGACCGCTAGAATTATATGCAAACCGGATTGATACTGTGGTTTTTATTTATCAATGTCGTAGGTTACCTGGTCATGTCGGACGACAAGAAACGTGCGCAGCGCCGTCGAGACCGTACACCCGAACGAACGCTGTTTCTGCTGGCCTTTATTGGTGGGGCATTGGGGGTATGGATTGCAATGTATCGTAAACGTCACAAGACCAAACATCCCAGTTTTACGATCGGCATTCCGTTGTTGTTATTCCTGAATGCGGTAATTTATGGGTATTTCCTGCAATAAGGTAGAATTTAATGGTTAGGATCTGCTGTACTCCAGGTGAGTGGCTAGAATGATTATGTAAAATGTTTCTTATAAATGGTTCATTTAGACCTGGGGACGTTTAAGGAGTTACATGGTTCTTGTATTTTATGTCAGACCGAAGCTGGCTTCGAATGTTCTACATATAAAGGAAGGGACGGGATTTACATGTTATTCTCCAAAATACTAGTTGCTTATGATGGTTCGAAAGCTTCAAATAAAGCACTCGATCATGCGATTGAGTTAGCCAAAGTTTCTCCGGGTGCAGTCTTGGATGTTATTCATGCCTTTGACTTTCCACGTGTATTCATCGGGGAAGGATTGGCACCTTTGCCACCTTCTTTGAATAATGACTACTATAATCTGGCGGTGCAAACGACGGATGAAGCAAAAGAGCGGATTCAGGCTGCTGGCGTTACAGCGAACGTGGATCTGATTCAAGGAGCTGCTGCCGAGGTCCTTCTCGATTATGCCAAAGAGAACGGATCGGATATCATCATTATTGGTAGTCGTGGTCTTGGTGGAATTCGGGAATTTGTCTTGGGCAGCGTTAGTCACAACGTAGTGCAGCATGCTCAGGTTCCAGTACTTATCGTGAAATAATTATAGAATGTGTGTATACACATAATAGAGAAAAGCCGGCTGTCTTCGATAGGTTGAAGAGGGGTCGGCTTTCTTTTTTGGAATAAAAGGGATGCAGTATCTCCGAATGATCGGTTATTTCCGAACATTAAATTTGTCAATATGTTAAATGTTCGTCTTTAAGTTGACATTAGCTGTAGGGGATTGTTAGAATGTTAGATGTGTCGATCAGTTATATATAAGGTCGAGTAGGTTCGAAAGATGTGGAATTTTCAATTTTATTGAATTAATTTGTTGAAATAGATATTTGCTCGTATAACGCCGGGAATAGGGCCCGGAAGTATCTACCCGGGAACCGTAAATTTCCGGACTACGAGGAGATACGGCTGAGAGACGCATGAAATCAGATGCGGACAGCAAGCCTGCCTTTGGCATGCCCAAATGCGGGATACGTATTTCTTGGAGTCCGGTGTCCGGAGAAAATGTGATGTTTTCGCGGGTAGCGGATTTTTTCATTTCACAATAAACGAGAAGCAACAGGATGAAACCAAAACGCTCAGACGGGAGTTGGATGTATTCATGTCAGTACAGGTGGCTGTAATTATGGGCAGTAAGTCGGATTGGGAAACGATGAAGTATGCTTGTGAGGTGCTGGACGAGCTGGAGATTGGGTATGAAAAAAAAGTCGTATCCGCGCATCGCACACCAGATTTGATGTTTGAATATGCGGAGCAAGCGATTGACCGTGGATTCAAGGTTATCATTGCGGGTGCGGGTGGGGCAGCTCATCTGCCCGGTATGGTCGCTTCCAAAACGATGCTTCCGGTCATTGGAGTTCCCGTGCAATCCAAGGCGCTAAATGGTCTCGATTCCTTGCTGTCCATTGTTCAGATGCCTGGTGGCATTCCCGTCGCAACGGTAGCGATTGGCAAAGCAGGTGCAACGAATGCCGGATTGCTTGCGGCTCAGATCATCGGTGCTTTTGACCAGGATGTCCAACGTCGCAGCGAAGCCCGCAGAGAGCGAATCAAACAAGAAGTGCTCGAAAGCAGTGACGAAATATGAATAGTACAAGAATACAACCCGGATCAGCAGGCAAAGCAGAACGTGTCTTGCTCCCAGGAAAAACAACCATTGGTGTTCTCGGAGGCGGGCAGCTTGGACGGATGCTGACACTTGCCGGAACAGCGATGGGTTATCGGTTCGTTACACTTGATCCGGCAGCAGATGCTCCTTGTGGACAAATTGCCGATCAGATTGAAGCGGGATATGACGATGAAAAGGCTGCACTCGAACTGGCTCGGCAGTGTGATGTAATCACCTATGAGTTTGAGAATGTAGACGCAGATGTTGCTTCTCTCCTAGAACGGGAATCCTATGTACCGCAAGGAAGTGCGTTATTGTACACAACCCAGCATCGTTTGCGTGAAAAACGAGCCATTGAGGCGGCTGGTGTATGTGTAGCCCCTTACCGGGAAATTACAAGCAAGGACACAATGAAGGCAGCCGTGAGTGAACTTGGTGTTCCTTGTGTACTGAAGACAGTGACAGGCGGATATGACGGCAAGGGTCAGCGGGTTATACGAGAAACAAATCAGGCGATAGCTGCCTATGAAGAACTCGCAGCTACCGGTGCGGAACTGGTATTGGAGCAATTTATTAAATTTGACTGCGAGATTTCAGTCGTTGTTGCACGCAGCACGAATGGGGAAATTAAGACGTTCCCGCCTGCGGAGAACATTCATGTGAACAACATTTTGCATGCTTCGATCGTACCAGCAAGAGTGGCGACCGAAATACAGATTGAGGCGCAGAAGTTGGCGGCAGCAGTGGCTCAATCCATCCAAGCCGTTGGATTGCTGGCAGTGGAGTTGTTTGTTGCGGCAGATGGAAGACTGTATGTGAATGAGTTGGCACCTAGGCCGCATAATTCCGGCCACTATACGATGGAGGCCTGTGCCACATCACAATTTGAACAGCATATTCGTGCGATTTGCGGATTGCCGCTTGGAGATACTTCATTATTGAGCCCGGTTGTTATGGTCAATGTGCTTGGAGAACATCTGGAAGGTATAATTGCCAGAACGGGTCAGGCTGACGCGGAAGCGTTGGAACTCGGTGTGATTCCTAAGCTTCATATATATGGTAAATCCGAAGCGAAGAAAGGACGGAAAATGGGGCATGTCAATCTGCTCTGTCAGGATGTCGAAGAAGGATTACAATGGATTGAACAAACTAATCTTTGGAGGAATACAAATTTATGATCGAACGTTATAGCAGACCCGAAATGAGAGCTATTTGGACTGAGGAGAACAAATTCAAGTCATGGCTGGAAGTTGAAATTTGTGCATGTGAAGCTTGGGCAGAGCTTGGCGTCATTCCTAAGGAAGAAGCAGCATTGCTTCGTCAGAACGCTTCTTTTGACATCGACCGCATTTACGAGATTGAACAGGAAACACGTCATGACGTTATTGCTTTCACACGTACGGTATCGGAAAGTCTGGGAGCAGAGCGGAAATGGGTGCACTACGGACTGACTTCCACGGATGTCGTTGATACGGCTCTCGGATATGTACTCCGTCAGGCAAACGAAATCTTGGAACGTGATATCGTGAACTTTATCGAAATTTTACGTGACAAAGCGAAGACTTATCAGCACACGCCAATGATGGGACGTACACATGGGGTGCATGCGGAGCCAACGACATTTGGTCTGAAAATGGCACTCTGGCATGAAGAAATGAAACGGAATCTGGAGCGTTTCCGCCACGCGGCAGACAACGTACAGTACGGTAAAATCTCTGGAGCAGTTGGCACATACGCGAACATCGATCCATTTGTTGAAGAGTTTGTCTGCGAGAAGTTGGGTACGAAGCCTGCACCAATCTCAACTCAAACGCTGCAACGTGACCGTCATGCAGAATACATGGCTACACTGGCATTGATCGCAACATCTTTGGACAAGTTCGCTACAGAAGTACGTGCGCTGCAAAAGAGTGAGTTCCGTGAAGTGGAAGAAGCATTTGCAAAAGGTCAAAAAGGATCTTCGGCAATGCCGCACAAACGTAACCCAATCGGTAGTGAAAATATCTCCGGTCTGTCCCGCGTTATTCGCGGACATATGGTATCGGCATACGAGAACGTGACACTGTGGCACGAGCGTGATATCTCACACTCTTCCGTAGAGCGTATCATTCTGCCGGATGCAACGATGCTGCTGAACTACATGCTGAACCGTTTCGGTAACATCGTGAAGAATCTGACGGTATTCCCTGAAAATATGAAACGTAATATGGAGCGCACCTTCGGCGTACCATTCTCCGGTCGAGTGATGACCAAGTTGATCGACAAAGGTTTCAGCCGCGAGCAGGCATACGATACCGTTCAACCACGTGCGATGCAAGCATGGGAAGAACAACGCCAGTTCCAGGATATCGTAAAATCCACACCGGAAATTACGGAAGTGCTGAGCGAAGAGGAAATCGCAGATGCGTTCAACCCATCATGGCACCTGAAGCACGTAGACACCATCTTCAAAAAGCTTGGTTTGAACGACTAATATATTAAGGTTTTGAATTATTCCACTCCCTAAAAGTATAGGTTAATTATGTGTTCACGCTGGAACGGAGAAGGCAGAAAAAACCTGAAGAAGCAAAGCGCTCGCCTTTATCACCGGATTTTCCCCTTGAGAAAGGGGATCAGAAAAATCCGGGGATAACAGCGATCGGAAGGTTGTTCTGCATTCGTAGTGGCCCTGCGTGATGAGGGGAATTGGACGTATACTTTACATCTCCTGAAAGAAGGTGAGCCTCCATGGCGCTGTCCACTGCGGCAGATCTCGTTAAAGCTCCTTTGTTATATAAGGGAAAAGTACGTGAGTTGTACGATCTGGGTGAACATTTTCTCATCGTGGTTACGGATCGGATTTCGGCATTTGACTATGTGCTGGACCCAGCCGTTCCCGAGAAGGGCAATGTGCTTAATAAACTGAGCAGCTTCTGGTTTGAACTGACGGGCGACATGATGGATAACCACGTGGTGCATACGGATGTAAACCAATTGGGCGATATCATTACTGATCCTGAACTGCTTAAAGACCGCATCATGGTGACCCGCAAAGCCGAGCGCATTGATATTGAATGTGTGGTGCGTGGATACATTACCGGTGGCGGATGGAGACAATATGAGAAAAGCGGAGAGGTCAACGGCATCAAGCTGCCGGATGGACTTCGCAAAAACGCCAAGCTCGACGTTCCCATCTTCACCCCAGCAGCTAAAAACGATGTCGGTCATGACGAAGACATCCCGATGGATCGAATGAAAGAACTTGTCGGAGATGCTCTCGCGATTGAGCTTCAGGAAAAGAGCCTGCGTCTCTACGAATTTGCTCGCGACTATTGCGATCAGCGGGGAATCATTCTCGCAGACTGCAAATTCGAGTTCGGTATGGTCGATGGTAAAGTCATTCTGATCGATGAAATCTTCACGCCAGACGCTTCTCGCTTCTGGGCCAAAGAGAATTACGAACTCGACATCGAGATCGATAGCATGGATAAAGAGCCGGTACGCACATATCTGTTAGGCAGCGATTGGGACAAGAACAGCAAACCTGATCCGCTGCCACAAGAGGTAGTGGAGGCCACAACCGCAAGGTACGTCGATATTTATAACCGTTTAACGGAAAAGTAAGTTTGAGTAAGGGACGTTTGAGTGTAGGCTACGGGAAAGTTTGAGGAGGCTAACGTTTGAGCTCGCTACGGGAAAGTTTGGCTTTCGATCGCTGTTGCCCCCGGAATGTTTTGATTGGAATCCTTTTTTCAAAAGGAAACATTCCGGTTGCAAAGGCGAGCACTTCGTTTCTCCAGCTCAAATCTTTCCCTCCGCCAGTTTCAAACTGGGGATGAGGCAATTAAGTGCGGAGGCTTCCCACAGGTAGGGAAGCCTGAAAAAATTACGAGAATTAAATTCATTGATTACTAAACTATTTTATAGACCATTCACTGTTTTCACGTAATGGTCAGGCTAGACCATTACCCACCGTGCAACGTAAAGGGTTTAGGCCTTTAAAAAACGTCGCATGGACTAGCGGAGGGGCGGAATTGTTCTTAAAGGAGCGATAGCGTTCGCCTTTGTCCCCGGGTTTTGACCGCATAGCGGGCCAAAACAATCCAAAAAACCTGGGGACAACAGCGACCGGAAGAACAATCCGCCCCGGAGCAAGCTCCCAAGTCACTTTTTTTAACAGCGTAAAGCATTTATCCCGTTCATTACTGAGGAGGAACATAAGGATCATGATCAAAGCAACCGTCTATGTCACTATTAAGCAAAGCGTTCTCGACCCGCAAGGAGTAGCTGTTCAAGGTGCCCTGCATTCGATGGGATTCAATGAAGTGGAAAGTGTACGGATTGGTAAAGTCATGGAACTGACTCTGGATACAACAGACCGTGCGGAAGCGGAGAAACGATTGACAGTAATGTGTGAGAAGCTGCTGGCTAACACCGTTGTTGAAGATTACCGCTACGAATTGGAGGGTTAACCCCATGAAATTTGCAGTTCTTGTGTTTCCTGGCTCCAACTGCGACATCGACTGTTACAAAGCAGTAGAAGATGCGATTGGACAAGAGGTTGATTATGTATGGCACACGGCTACAGATCTATCGGCTTATGATTGTATCCTAGTTCCAGGTGGTTTCTCTTATGGTGACTATCTGCGTTGCGGAGCGATCTCCCGTTTTGCACCCGTAATGAATGAGGTAGCTAAGGCTGCTGAACAAGGTAAATATATTCTCGGCATTTGTAACGGATTCCAGATCCTCACTGAGGCGGGATTGCTTCCAGGTGCATTGATCCGCAATATGTCGCTGAAATTCCGTTGTCACGATACGGTGTTGAAAGTAGCGAATGCAGATACTCCATTTACACGTGACTATGCACCGGGGGAAGAGATTGTTATTCCAATTGCTCACGGTGAAGGAAACTATTACTGTGACGAGGAAACACTCGCGAGTTTGCAGGCAAACAACCAGATCGTCTTTACGTATGGCAGCAACCCGAACGGTTCCCTGGGTGATATCGCGGGAATCTGTAATGAGGGTGGAAACGTGGTTGGTATGATGCCACATCCAGAGCGCGCGGTGGACTCACTGCTGGGTTCGGAAGACGGCAAACGTATGTTTACATCTATTTTGAAAGCATGGAGGGATCGGCATGACGCAGCAGCTATCCGCTAAGGAACCGACAGCAGAACAGGTCGCAGAACATAAACTTTACGCACAAATGGGCGTGTCTGACAGCGAGTATGAGCTGATCTGTGAGTTCATGGGGCGTAAGCCGAACTACACGGAGATTGGTGTTTTCAGTGTTATGTGGTCGGAGCACTGCGCATACAAAAACTCCAAGCCGTTACTGCGTCGATTCCCTACAAGTGGACCGCGTGTCCTGATGGGTCCGGGTGAAGGTGCCGGGATCGTAGATATCGGTGACAATCAGGCCGTTGTATTCAAAATTGAAAGCCATAACCATCCTTCCGCGGTTGAGCCTTACCAAGGTGCGGCAACAGGTGTTGGCGGCATTATCCGTGATATTTTCTCTATGGGAGCAAGACCGGTAGCTTTGTTGAATTCCTTGCGTTTTGGCAAGCTGGAAAGTGATCGCGTTAAATATCTGTTCGAGCACGTGGTAGCAGGTATTGCTGGATACGGAAACTGTATTGGTATTCCTACTGTTGCTGGTGAAGTCATGTTTGATGAGAGCTATGAAGGCAATCCGCTGGTTAACGCGATGTGTGTGGGTCTGATTGATCATGACAAAATCCAGCGCGGCGTAGCTAAAGGTGTGGGGAACCCAGTGTATTATGTAGGGCCGCCAACAGGCCGGGATGGTATTCATGGAGCGACCTTTGCATCAGTTGAACTGACGGAAGAATCCGAGTCCCAACGGACAGCGGTTCAGGTAGGTGACCCTTTCATGGAAAAACTCGTAATGGAGTCTTGCCTCGAATTGATCGATACCGGAATCGTGCTTGGTATTCAGGATATGGGCGCAGCAGGTCTGACGTGCTCCAGTGCGGAAATGGCAAGTAAGGCGGGCAATGGTCTGGAACTGTATCTGGATCAGGTACCACAGCGTGAAGAAGGCATGACACCTTACGAGATGATGCTGTCCGAGTCCCAGGAACGGATGCTGTTTGTCGTTGAGCCTAAGGATGAGGCGCAAGCGATGGAGATCTTTGAACGTTGGGGCGTTATCTGTGCAAAAGTCGGAAAAGTAACGGATGATGGACGTCTGAAATTGATTCACCATGGCGAAGTGGTTGGAGACATGCCGGTAACAGCACTGGTTGACGAGTGTCCGGTGTATGACAAACCTTCTTCTGTACCTGATTACTACGAGCAAAGTGCCTCTATCGACACCCTTCGTTATGATGAAGTGTCGGATCTCGGCGGTGCATTGAAAAAAGTGTTGGCATCCCCAACAGTAGCGAGCAAGAAGTGGGTTTATGATCAATATGATTACATGGTGCGTACAAGTACTGCGGTTCGTCCAGGTTCGGATGCAGCCGTAGTTACGATTCGTGGTACACGCAAAGGTCTCGCGATGACAACGGACTGTAACGGACGTTATGTATATCTGGATCCAGAAGTAGGCGGACGAATTGCAGTTAGTGAAGCTGCCCGTAACATTGTATGTTCCGGTGCAGAGCCACTCGCGATTACGGACAACCTGAACTTTGGTAACCCGGAGAAGCCGGATATTTTTTGGCAAATGGAAAAAGCAGTAGACGGTATGGCGGAAGCTTGCCGCGTGCTGGATACACCAGTTATTGGTGGTAACGTAAGTCTGTATAACGAAAACGCCAAAGGCTCCATCTATCCAACACCAGTTGTCGGTATGGTAGGTCTCGTTCATGATACGGATCATATCACGACACAAGCATTCAAATCCGAAGGTGATGTTATCATCCTCCTCGGTGAAACGAAAGCTGAACTGGGTGGAAGTGAGCTGCAATATGCGGTTCATGGCAAAACGGAAGGCCGTCCACCAGAACTGAACTTGCAAACGGAAAAAGCATTGCTGGGAACCGTGCTGGAAGCTATTCAATCCGGTCTCGTTCGCTCTGCACATGACTTGTCTGAAGGCGGCTTGGCTGTTGCACTCGCAGAGTCTTGTATCAGCGGTAACGTAGGAGCACAGGTGAATGTGGAGACGGCATTGCGTGCAGATCATGCGTTGTTCAGTGAAAGTCAATCTCGTATTCTGCTGTCGGCTTCGCCGGAGCAAGCAGGTAAGCTGGAAGATTTTGTACGTGAACGTGGTGTGCCTGTAGCTGTTATTGGACGTGTAGAAGGAAGTAACCTGACAATTGAATTGAACGGAACATCAGCCGTGAACGAACCTGTAGGAGGTTTAGCTCAGGTCTGGGAGGATGCGATTCCATGTCTCATGAACTGACGACAGGACCATTGTGGACAGGTGATTATTATAACGAAGGGTCCGGCAAGGAAGGACTCGACAAATTAAAGGAAGAATGCGGAGTATTCGGGGTGTTCAAACACCCTGACGCCGCATCACTATCCTATTATGGCTTGCATGCCCTTCAACACCGGGGTGAAGAAAGTGCAGGAATGTGTGTAAGTGACGGTAACGAGTTTCACTACCACCGTGGTATGGGTCTGGTGAAGGAAGTCTTCACCAAAGACTTGATGCAGACGTTGACCGGGGATATCTCCATCGGACACGTTCGTTATTCAACCAGTGGTGACAGTAAGCTGACGAACGCACAACCATTGGTATTTAAATACCGCGATGGTGATCTGGCTGTAGCAACCAACGGAAATATCGTAAATGCGCCAACAATTCGGCGTGAATTGGAGCAGGGCGGGTCCATTTTTCAAACGACCAGTGATACCGAAGTTATTGCCCATCTAATCGCGAGATCTCCCAAAGGATTGGTAGAAGCCGCGAAGGATGCGTTCCAACGGATTGTGGGTGGTTATGCATTTCTGATCATGACCAACGACAAGTTGCTGGTTGCTTCTGATCCCCATGGTCTGCGTCCGCTCACAATGGGTAAATTGGGAGATGCGTACTTGTTTGCATCCGAAACATGTGCATTGGAGACGATTGGTGCAGAGTTGATTCGTGACATTGAACCGGGTGAACTGTTGGTGCTGGATGCGGATGGTCTTCACGAGGACCGCTTCGATCATCACAAACACCGCAAGGCACTGTGTGCGATGGAGTATATCTACTTTGCCCGTCCGGACAGTGACATGAATGGTGCAAACCAGCACGCTGCGCGTAAACGGATGGGCAGTCGGATGGCGATTGAGTCGTTTGTCGATGCAGATCTGGTAACAGGTGTACCGGACTCCAGTATTTCCGCGGCAATCGGCTATGCCGAGCAGACGGGTATTCCGTATGAGATGGGTATGATCAAAAACAAATACACCGGACGTACGTTTATCCAGCCAAGCCAGGAACTGCGGGAACAAGGCGTGAAGATGAAACTGAGCGCTGTGCGCCGTGTGGTAGAAGGCAAACGCGTGGTCATGATTGACGACTCCATCGTACGGGGAACCACTTCCCGCCGGATCGTGAACATGCTGCGTGATGCCGGAGCAACAGAGGTGCATGTACGCATTACATCACCACCGTTCAAAAACCCGTGCTTTTACGGCATCGATACG
>NZ_LGRP01000111.1:0-301 GCF_001636635.1 Paenibacillus sp. O199 | reverse complement strand
GGGTTCGAATCCCGTCGGTTCCGCCATTTTTACTCAAGCAACATTTTACACCGCGCCGGTGTAGCTCAACTGGTAGAGCAACTGACTTGTAATCAGTAGGTTGGGGGTTCAAGTCCTCTCGCCGGCACCATTTATTGCATTTACCTCTGAATTTATAATAGAATGTATATTGTAGTTTCAGATGGGAATACTGAGATACTCTCAGCGAATGTAAGGGATAGCTTATGGCGATCGTGGCGAAGTGGTTAACGCACCGGTTTGTGGATCCGGCATTCGGGGGTTCAATTCCCCTCGATCGCCC
>NZ_LGRP01000052.1:0-26271 GCF_001636635.1 Paenibacillus sp. O199 | reverse complement strand
TTTAATTCAGGGAAAACAAGTCGCTGCTGGCGATTATTCCCGTTATCTCTAACAATAGCTTAAACACAAACGGCAGAGATGCCGTTTTTTTGTTTTTATATGTATTTTAGACAAAACACGCCGAATCAGGCGTGTTTTTTTGTATTAGGCCAAACCCTTTACGAGCCGAAGTTCCGGGTTCAATCCGTTCATACAGAGTGGAGGTGAGGGTTTTAACTCAGAAATGATTCTCTTTACAGGAAAGTTTTTGTCTGATAAGATGTCAACATTCAATTGTTAACCTTAAAAAATAATTTTGGTTAACAATTGAAATGATCTAACGGAAGGTGATATCTTGTGACACATTATGAACAGCTTGCAGCTATAAATAAGGCCCATTTATGGAACCCTTTTACGCAGATGAAAGATTACAATAACTCTGATCCTCTCATCATTGAACGAGGCGAAGGCGTCATGCTCTATGACGTCCAGGGACGTGCTTATTATGATGGCTTCTCCTCGGTTTGGCTTAATGTTCACGGACATAACATACCCGAGCTGAACCAAGCCATAACGGATCAGTTGGAACGTGTTGCACATTCTACGTTACTCGGAATGGCTAATGTGCCAGCTATTGAACTTGCTGAGAAACTGGTAGAGATTTCCCCAGAGGGATTAAATAAAGTATTTTATTCCGATTCGGGCGCAACGGGTGTTGAGATCGCAGTGAAAATGGCATTTCAATACTGGAAGAACCGAGGAGAAACCGGTAAAACGAAGTTTATCACGATGAATCAAGCCTATCACGGAGATACGATTGGTGCGGTGAGTGTCGGTGCAATTCCGTTGTACCATGATGTGTTCCGTCCCATGCTATTTCCTACTCATGTCATTCCATATCCTTACATTTATCGACATGAGGACGGCGAGCGGGAAGCCATGGAAGCTACGTTAACCGCATTGCGTAATGTACTTGAAACCAGTGCAGATGAAATCGCGGCTATTATCGTGGAGCCGATTGTGCAAGGAGCTAGCGGCATTCTTATTATGCCGGAGGGCTGTCTACGCGAGATGGCAGCACTTTGCCGTACATACGGTGTACTGTTCATAGCCGATGAGGTGGCGACAGGCTTCGGTAGGACAGGTGCTATGTTTGCTTGTGATCTCGAAGAGGTGTCACCTGATTTGATGGTGATAGGCAAAGGTCTTACAGGTGGCTACTTACCTGTGGCAGCGACACTGGCAACAGATGAGGTGTACAGCGCATTTTATGCCGATTATGAGGAGCAAAAAACATTTTTCCACGGTCATTCCTTCACAGGTAATCCGCTCGGCTGCGCTGTTGCTTTGGCTAACTTGAAACTATTTGAAGAGCGCAACCTGGTGGAAGGTGTAAGAGCAAAGGCGGCTTTTGTAGAGCAGAAGCTCTCAGTATTTAAAGACTCTCCACACGTCGGGGATATCAGGCAGAAGGGATTGATGTTAGGAATTGAGCTTGTACGGGATAAAGCAACTCGGGAACCGTACGATTGGGCCGAACGTATCGGCGTTCGTGTAACGGAGCGGGCCAGAGAGCTTGGCATGCTTACGAGACCCCTTGGCAATGTTATTGTGTTCATTCCTCCTCTTGCTAGCACAGAGGCTGAGCTTGAAGCAATGATTGATATCTTGATGCAATCCATTTTTGACGTCACCGAAGGTGGTTTGGAATCATGAATGTAATTCGCGGATTATTCGTAACAGGTACGGACACAGGGGTTGGGAAAACAATCGTTACAGGGGCTCTTGTGGCTGCGCTTCGAGCTGAAAAACGGAATATAGGCGTCTGGAAGCCCGTGCAATCCGGTGCACTTCTTGGCAGCGGAGAAACCGATGCAGAACGCCTGTTGCAATACACCGGAATTCATGAGCGTGCCGAGGATGTGGCGCCATTTACATTCCAAGCTCCACTGACCCCGATGCTCGCTGCCAAGCAGGATGGGGTGGATATTACGTTACAGGAGATTATCAGTGCGGGTCAGCCACTGGCAAATCGATACGAGTCGATACTCATTGAAGGGGCAGGCGGCGTCGCTGTTCCACTGACCGAAGACTCTCTTGTAGTAGATTTGATCTCGGAGCTTCGAACACCGGCCCTGATCGTTGCGCGGACAGGTTTAGGTACGATTAATCATACACTTCTTACAGTGTCATACCTGCAGCAGCATGGGGTACCGATCGTAGGTTTTATTCTTAACGATGGTGAATCTGACGAGATTTATAACGATTCCAGCATCACAACAAACGCGGAGCTGATTGAACGTTATTGCGGCATCCCCTTTCTTGGACGTTTTCCCCGCTTGATGGACGAATTAAATACGGAATTGTTGATCCAGGTGATTCGAGAAAAGATCCAGTTAACACCAATCAGACACGCACTAACAGTTCAATCCATGGAGGAGGAATGAAGTTGAAAACAACGGTAACTAATCTAGAATGGTCGTCGCTTGCGAATCGATCGTTGAATGGCGAATGTTTAACAATGGAAGAAGGACTTGCCGTGCTTGAAGCAAGCGACGATGAGGTACTGCCGCTAATGCAAGCGGCTTTCCAAGTGAGGCAATATTTTTACGGCAAAAAAGTGAAGCTGAATATGATCATCAACGCCAAAAGCGGCTTTTGTCCCGAAGACTGCGGTTATTGCTCACAATCCATTGTATCCACCGCTCCCATCCAAAAATACAGCTTGCTCGACAAAGAAACGTTGCTTGCAGGAGCACATGAAGCTATGGCGCGTAAAGCAGGAACCTATTGCATTGTAGCTTCAGGGAAAGGTCCCACGAATAAGGAGCTGGATCAAGTGGTAGAGGCGGTAAAAGAAATCCGTGAAACGATGCCCCTTAAAATCTGTGCTTGTCTAGGAATCTTGAAGGACGGTCAAGCAGAACGTTTGGCTGAGGCAGGTGTGCACCGATACAATCACAACTTGAACACAAGCAAGGCCAATTATCCATCCATAACCACAACGCATACCTATGACCAGCGAATTGAAACTGTGGAAAAGGTTAAAGCATACGGCATGTCTCCCTGTTCTGGTGTCATTATCGGTATGGGTGAGAGTAATCAGGAAATTGTTGAGATGGCTTTTGCGCTCCGTAAGCTTGATGCGGATTCAATTCCGATTAATTTCCTGAATGCAATACCGGGGACCCCTCTGGAAGGAGCAGGACGCACTTCGGCTATGAAGGCGCTTAAGGTACTGGCACTATTTCGGCTCATCTGTCCATCTAAAGAGATTCGTGTTGCGGGTGGACGCGAGATCAACCTCCGTACATTGCAACCTTTGTCACTGTATGCTGCTAATTCACTCTTTGTAGGTGATTATTTAACGACAGCAGGTCAGGAAATATCAAATGATCATCAAATGATTGAAGATTTGGGTTTTGAGATTGAGTTAAATGCACTATAAGGCGGTACGGAATATGAACTGGATGGAAAAAGAACTTGCGTTATTGGCTGATGCCTCCAATGAACGTTACTTGCGTGATAGTGCCGCTGTTCCAGATTCTCCTGGGTATACGTGGAGAGGAGACCGAGTGCTACTCAACCTGGCCTCCAATGACTACCTGGGACTTGCTCGACATCCCGCTATCATCGATACAATTCGCGAGGCGCTTCTTACCGAAGGAGGAGGCTCGGGCGCATCTCGTCTTGTTACTGGGAATCGACCACCTTATGGCCGTCTGGAAGAAGCGCTGGCCACTTGGCAACATAGTGAAGCTGCGCTTGTTTTTGCCAATGGATATATGGCTAATTCTGGTGTCATTCGTGCACTCGTGGGCCGGGATGGTGTCGTTTTTAGTGATCAATTAAACCATGCCAGCATCGTGGACGGTATTGTGCTGAGCCGTGCGGAACATGCCCGGTATCGACATCATGATATGGAACATCTGAAGCTATTATTGAACAAACATCGGGATAAACGACGTAAGCTGATTGTCACGGATGCCGTCTTTTCAATGGATGGTGATCAAGCACACTTGGAAGAGCTCGTTGCGCTCAAACAAGAATACGGGGCAATGCTGATGGTGGATGAGGCGCACAGCGGGGGCATCTACGGGAAACGGGGCGAAGGACTTTGCTTTAAGCTTGGATTGCATCATGAAGTGGATGTGCACATGGGGACGTTTAGCAAATCATTCGGTTTATATGGAGCTTATGTCTGCGGCAGCCGAACATTAATCCGCTTTCTCGTTAACAAAGCAAGGCCGCTCATCTATTCAACGGCATTGCCGCCTTCTCTGGTAGCTGGTATATCAACAGCGTTAACTTTGGTACAAGCGGATCATTGGCGCCGCGAACGCCTCTACTCGGCAAGTCAATTATTTCGTTCTTCGCTTAGGGATGCCGGATTTCACGTTGGGACCGGTGACTCCCCTATTGTACCGATAATTGTTGGTGATAACGAAAGGGCTCTTCGTTTCAGCGAGGCACTTGAAGCAGGCGGTATTGCTGGGATTGCCATCCGACCGCCTACTGTTCCTGATGGCACAGCGCGAATCCGCTTCTCCTTATCAGCCGACCATACCCCTAAAGAACTGAATGATGCCAGCGCACGAATCTGTAAAATCGGACTGCAGTTAGGAGTGCTGAGCTCATGAGTGCCTTGGATAATAGTCCACTGCAAATTGAGCAGGAGACAAGTGGAACCATACTATGGCTAACGGGATGGAGCATGCCAGATGCGGTGTTTGACCGTCTTCGCCTGTTATTGCCTGATTTTCGCCATATTTCTGTGGATTATAGTGCTGCGGATTCTCCTGAGGAAATGCTGAGCCTAACTGAAACAGCAGTTACGGACATGTTAGGTATTGAAGGATCAGCTTGCAGGGAGAGAGTTTCCCAAGGTCCGCTTCTAATATCAGGTTGGTCGCTCGGAGGTTTACTGGCGCTCAGACTAGCGGCTAAAGGTTACGTGGATGGCCTTGTGCTGTTCGGTGCAACGGCTCGTTTTACCCGCTCAACAGAAGAGTTTGACCGCGGCTTGGCAGATGCATACGTTAGGCAGATGATCAAAGGGATTTTAAAGGATCAACACGCAGTTGAAGCCAATTTTCGAAAGATTATGTTTACGGAGCAAGAACGGAAAGCAGGTCTTGCTGAATGTCTACCTCATACGGGTAGCTGGACAACGCAAGCGCTACTGGCAGGCCTTCAGCTTTTGAGAAGCGAAGAATGTTTGTCTCAATTGCCCAATATCGATTGTCCGGTTCTTCTTATTCATGGGACTGAGGATAGGATATGTCCTTACGGTGCTGGATTGGAGCTTACAGCTCATTTACCTCAAGCCAAGTTAATTACATTAACAGGCTGCGGGCATGCACCCTTTTTGGGAAAAGAAGTACACATCGCTGATGAATGGAGGAGATGGTGGCATGACCATTGGAAGAAGTAGTGTTGTTCAACGCCAATTTAATCGTAGTGCCACTTCTTATGATGCACATGCTCATATTCAGCGTTCTATGGCTGATCAGCTAGCAAGATCCCTCGCTGAATGGAAGAACAAAGGGTTCTTAAGTGATCCGAGCATTCTCGAAATCGGTTGTGGCACAGGGGCTTTGACTCAAATCCTAGTAAATGAATGGCCTAGTGCGAATATTACTGCACTTGATATTGCACCCGAGATGATCGAAGTGGCTTCAAAACGGTTCCGATCAGCACAGCATCCAGGTGAAGGGGATTGTACAACGGATCGTTTGCGTTTTCTTCAAGCGGATATTGAGACATGGGCCGTAAATGCATCGGAGTGCTCCGTGGATATCATCGTCTCCAACGCCTGTTTTCAATGGCTAAGTTCGCCGCAAGAAACACTGAGTCATCTGAGGCGAATGCTACGCCCCGGAGGTTTGCTCATATTTACGACCTTCGGGCCTGATACATTTCGTGAGATGCATGAGGCATTTGATGAAGTTTATCGTGCCAACGGGATGGAACCACAGCGACATGGACTTTCGTTTCATTCACCTGTTCAATGGGAAATCATGCTTCAGGAATCCGGATATTCTAGTTTCCATTGTGAGCGTTCGATTCATATGGAAAAGTATGCTTCGGCAAGAGATTTTCTGTATTCGGTTAAAGGAATGGGAGCCAGCACTTCAGAAGCAGCAACGATTCCTGGGTACAGTTTACGACGTTTATTCACCAACATGTATAAGCAGTACGAGGATAAGTTCAGCATACAGGGAGGAGTCTCGGCAACATATGATCTCCTGTTTATTCAATCCGTAGCTCCTTATTAACCCTTTACCTGAGAAGGAAGAATCAGATGAAGCTCCAGCAAAGACATCAGTTCTTCGACAATCTCCTGTGCCGGATAAGGCATGGAATTCATGATCCACCATTCCAGCAGCCCAGCGGCGGCAGAAGCCAGAAATTGTACAGTGATCTCCCGATTGATACCTTTGTGAATGCCGCACGCATCAACCTGCTCTTCCACTCCCTGAATCAGGATTTTCATCAGCCGGTTTCGAAAGGCAGGAATGCCTTTTTGGGTTAATAGCGTGGTATAAACAGGGGCGTGCTGCTCCAGATAACAGAAGGTTCGGAGCATCGCCTCCTTGACGGTCATGGGCGTTGTAGGACTCTCTACCATACAGCTCTCCACCAGCTGCTGCAAATACGTCTCAATGCTTTGATCCAGCAGATCGAACTTGTCCGTGTAGTGCAAATAGACGGTACCACGGTTCACATTGGCCCGATCAGCAATCTCATTAATCGTAATTTGCTCGAAATCCTGCTCTTCTAACAACCCGATAAAGGCATCGGTTATAGCTTTTCTTGTTTTGACCACTCGTCTGTCCATGGCTCCCCCTTTGATGTTTTCAACAATATGGATCCATTCGTTGATTATTCAACAATAACGGATATTTTAGCGATTGAAGCGTTGCAGATGCTTTGTTACTCTTATTTTATCAACAAATGTTGATAAAGCAACGAATATCCATAAAAAATTGAAATAGAGGGATAACTAATGAATATATTAGTGTATGGCGCAGGCGTTCTGGGCAGTCAGTTGGCGCAGGTTCTGGTACGTGGGGGAAATGACGTTACCATTCTGGCTAGAGGGAGGCGGGCAGAGGAACTGGAGAGAGATGGTATTGTCATTCGTCATGTGTTCCAGCTTAAAACGACCGTTGATCCGGTTCGGGTAACAAGAACGCTGGAAGAGAAAGATGAATATGATCTTATTTTCGTGGTTATGAAGTACAACGATTTTCCATCAGTACTGCCTATTTTGGCAGCCAATCAGAGCAGGAACTTGGTGATCGTCGGTAACAATGCAGATGCACGAAGCATGCAAATCTTTTTGGAGGAAAACAGCAAGGTCGAAAAAAGGATAGCGTTTGGTTTCCAGGTCAGCGGTGGGCGGCGGCAAGAAGATCACATGTTATCCATTGGTGGAAAAAGCGGGCAAATGGTGATTGGTGGGCTGAATGGCGAAATTGCCTTTAAATCCATACTGGATCAAGCTTTTGAGAAGACGAAATACAAGTTGAATTACCTGGACGATATCGATGCCTGGCTGAAAAGCCATATTGTGCCCATTCTGATGCTTAATGCGGTGAGCTTTAATGAGAAGCGTGAGATGATCAAGCTGGAAGGAAGCAGAAAGCAAATCCAGCATATGATTGGGGCGATGGATGAGGGCTTTAGCGTGCTTGAGGCTATGGGCATAACGATTATACCGGAGATTCAGGCCAAACTGATTCGCAAACATCAACGGATGTTTTACCTTCTGTTGAAGATGTATAGTATGCTTCCGATCTATAAACTGGTTGCGGGTTCCTTTGGAGAGATCGAGGCGTTAGATAATGCATTTACCGATTGGAAAAAGGCTACCCGCACGCCTACTCCTCATTGGGATGTGCTCAAAAAAGAATATTCTAATCTCAAATGAGATGACTATTGCTCAAAGTCCCCATACCGACTACAATTAAACCAACTAATAAAATGGGGATAAGGAGATATGCAGATGAGGGAAGTGCCTATGCGCTATGTCAAAGCAAACCAGATTGGGATTGTCCTATTTGTTGTTCTGTCATTTCTGTTCAATCAACCGTTAATTCTGGGAGCGTTATGGATCATCCAAGTTGTCGGTCTGGCATCTGGAGGCAAGCTTAATCTGTTTGTGCAGATTGGGAAGGCCGTGTTAACGGGAAAAGGGACAGAGACACAGGCAGTGGAACTGCAACGCTTCAACAATGTTCTGGCCGTATTGTTTCTCACGCTGGCACTTGTCTCATTCGGCCTTGGGTGGCAGGTAGCAGGTTATATTTTCTCGTCGATGCTTCTCCTGGCTGCAAGTGCTGCATTGCTCGGTTACTGTGTGGGCTGCACCGTATATTTTTGGTATAAACAGCTCCGTGCTGGCAGAAAGATTGGATTTTAAAATACATGATTTTGCAAAAACAATCCCCTCCAAGTTCTGTGTCTACTTGAAGGGGATTTTACTTTTTTTATCTAAACCAGGCCTTGTTTAAATTGTTTGTAAAATTGCTGTCGTTCAACGGAACATTAGCACTGCCAAAATCGGTCGTATTCAGCGCATCGCGTGCCGCAGACGTCAGATCATCCCAGCCGATCAAAGGCTGCATTCCACCGACGGTTCCCGTAACACCAAGCTCATGGTTTAGAGGCCAAGTACTGTTGTAACTAATCAAAGGATTCGTACCGTTCAGGTTTGTGTTACTTGGTGCAACATTCGTGAACTGCCCATGCCCTGAATAGGCGATGGAGAGGATTTGAGGATTTTGTGCTGCGGGATTATCTACCCATACAACGATACCTTCCCAGTCATGACGATGGCCGAGACCGGAGGAAGGGGAGTCTTTCGGGAAATACCATGCGTACATAATAGCCCATACGCCATTATGCCATGCCGAACGGGAGTACACTTGCCCTCTGCTTGAGCTGCAGTTTCCATTAGGTGAACCGGAGGTTTGCAAGCCTGCATTGGTATTACCCTGTTGATCCACGGCGGGGAATGGAACACATCCATGGTAGACTTTTAAGTAGGGTTGGAAACGCTTGGCTGTTATTTGCGTGACTGTGACGGGAGTTACTTCCTGGAATCCGACAACCTGATCATGGTTAATGACTGCCGCTTCAACGTCTGTGACAAAGGGAATACAGGCCACGAGCGAAACCATAAGCAATAATACGATTTTTTTCATTCGGTGATCTCCTTCATGGGTATGATATTGGAATGTGTTGAGGATGCACTAAGACTATATTGGAGAAGGTTTCATTTTATTTGTTATCTCATTCAGGTTTTTGTAAATTTTTTGCAGGATATGGTTGTTCTCATGATTTGAGAGGGTATAAGACTATTTCCGGCCCAAGCGGGCAGAATGGTGATGGATGGTTATAAATGACAGGAAATCCATAGGATTAGATTCAAGAGGAGTGCTAGAGGTTTATTTTGTAAAGGATAGACAAGTTCGGAAGTGAACAGAGAGCATGCTCGTCATTGCTGGAGTGGGATAATTCTTAAGGTTTTATCGTTATTGTTATCCAGATGTAAAATTTCGTTATAATCGATATGAAAATAATTACTTATGTATCACAGGCTAGGACATCTTCACATTTGATGATATGATAGTACATAAAGGCTTTGGAATGAGACGGAATTCCTTATGCATATATATAAGTAGAGAAAAGTGTTGGGGCAGGATTAACGGACGTGAGTCATTGTGTAAAATGATGCCCGACTACGGTCACTCTCAGATAGTAAGAATATGAGGTCGTTCAGACTCATGGATAATGTGGAATAGGTGGCGTATGAGATGAAAAAAGCTCGCTTGATATATAATCCGACTTCAGGCCGGGAAGAAATGAAGAAACGTCTGGCTGATATTTTGCAGCGTTTGGATCAAGGTGGTATTGAAGCCTCGTGTCACGCAACAACGGGTGAGGGAGATGCAACCCGGGAAGCGGAGCTGGCGATTGAACGAGGATATGACATGATTATTGCTGCTGGCGGCGACGGTACGTTGTATGAAGTCATTAACGGCATGGCCGAGCGGGAGAATCGTCCTCCGCTGGGTGTATTTCCTTTGGGAACGACGAATGATTTTGCGCGTGCGCTCGGTATTCCGAGGCAGTGGGAAGATTACGTGGATCTAGTCATTAACCAGCAGCTTCGTCCGCTCGATCTGGGCAAGGCGAATGATAAATATTTTATCAATATTGCGGGCGGGGGTTCGTTAACCGAACTGACCTATGAGGTGCCAAGCCGTCTGAAAACGATGATTGGGCAACTGGCCTATTATATGAAGGGTATTGAGAAAATGGCGAGCCTTTCTCCGCAGGAATTGGTTATCCGTGCCGCGGGTCAGGAAGAAATTCATGATGAATTCATGCTGTTCCTCATTGCCAATACGAACTCCGTTGGAGGCTTCGAGAAGCTGGCTCCGGGTGCGACCATTGATGATGGTCTGTTCGATGTGATCGGTGTCCGCAAATGTAATCTGGCTGACATGATTCGCCTCGTAACCCTTGCGCTGCGTGGTGAACATCTGAACGACAAGAAGGTCGTTCATTTCCAAACGGATTATATGGAAGTAACGTCGCCGGGCTATGTGCAGTTGAACCTGGATGGCGAGTTGGGCGGCACATTGCCTGCGACATTCAAGAACCTGCGTCATCACCTGATGTTGTATCGTTAAGCGTAGTATGGATCGGAGAGAAAATGTGATTTCCTGTTGCCGTGGGCAGTGGGATCACGTATAATCTCATGGTGCCTGAAAATGAATGGAATCTCCCTTGAACAAGGGATGAACATATATGAAGAAAGAAGTGAATGTACGTTGTCTAATACGAACCGCAGCGGTCGTGGAAAAAACCGCCGGAATTCGGCTACCTCTCAGGGGCAAGGGAATGCTTCAGCATCCCGTCAGCCGAGCAAATCATCTCGTCCATCTACACGTCAGCAAGGGAAAGAGGTGCGGCCACAAGGCGCATCTCTTTCTGCCGTTCGTCCAAAGGGACGGGAACGTGAATCTGCACCAATTGAAGGACTTCCTGTTAGTAAAAATGAAGAGACCGTCATCGATATCATCGGCATGAACCATGACGGTGAAGGTGTCGGCCGTGCTAATGGATACACGCTCTTCGTGCAAGGTGCGCTTCCGGGCGAAACCGTACGCGTGAGAGTGATGAAAACCAAGAAGCAGTACGGCTACGCCAAACTGCTGGAGATTGTGAAGGCCAGCCCGGATCGTGTATCCGCGCCTTGCCCGATCTACGATCAATGCGGCGGATGCCAGATCCAGCATATGAGCTACGCTGGACAGCTTGCGTGGAAACGCCAGCTGGTGGTGGACAATTTGCAGCGGATCGGTAAGCTGAATGTGTTGGTGGAGGATGATGAGCAGGCAATCCAAACTGAACAAACTTCTACTGAAGAACAAATGAACGGCAGCAATCGTATTCGCCTTCGCATGGAAGGTGTCATGATCGAAGATGACACAACGCAAGGTATCCGTGTACTGCCAACGATGGGCATGGACGAGCCATGGCGCTATCGCAACAAGGCACAAGTGCCTATCGGTGCAGCCGATGGAGGCTTAGTGGGTGGTTTTTACGCCAAAGGAAGTCATCGGATCATCGACATGGAGACCTGCCTTATTCAGCATGAGCACAATGACGAAGTGGTAGCCAAGGTCAAGGAGCTAGGCAGCCATCTTGGCATTAGCGCATATAACGAAGAAACAGGTCGCGGTCTGCTGCGTCATGTGGTCGTGAAGAAGGCATTCCGTACAGGCGAGATGATGCTTGTTCTGGTCACCAATGGCCGCGACATTCCACACAAGGATGCATGGATCGGTAGTATTCGTGAAGCGATCCCGCATGTGGCGAGCATTTGCCAGAACGTTAACAAAAAGCAGACCAATGTTATATTTGGCGATGAAACCCGCGTCCTGTGGGGCCGTGATGTAATTTATGATTATATCGGTGATGTTCAGTTTGCGATCTCAGCGCGTTCGTTCTACCAGGTGAATCCGGTGCAGACGGAAGTACTTTATGGGAAGACGGTAGAGTACGCAGGACTGAGTGGTAAAGAGACTGTCATTGATGCCTATTGCGGCATCGGTACGATTTCTCTTTTCCTCGCGCAACATGCCGATCAGGTGTACGGGGTAGAGATTGTACCCGAAGCAATTGAAGATGCTCGCAGCAATGCGGTGTTGAACGACATGAAGAACGTGAAGTTCGAAGTGGGTGCTTCCGAGGACGTTATTCCACGCTGGAAAGAACAAGGCATTGAAGCCGACGTCATCGTTGTTGATCCGCCGCGTAAAGGTTGCGATCCACGTTTGCTGGATACGATTATGGAGATGAAGCCTGAGCGTGTGGTGTATGTGAGCTGTAATCCCAGCACGTTGGCACGAGATCTTCGTGTGCTGGAGGATGGTGGCTATCGCACGGTTGAGGTAACGCCGGTGGACATGTTCCCGCATACGGTGCATGTGGAGAGTGTAGCGATGTTGGTTAGGGTGTAGTGTTTTGAAGCTACATTTACCTGTTTTAATATAGCTAATTTGCCCGAGGCTTCTAAAGCTCGGGCTATAATTGTTTTAACCGAAGTCATTCATTCAGCGAAGGGTATTTGATGAGGCTTCCGTTCGACGGATGATAGTTTTATATAATCATTAGTAGAGTTGATCTTGGTCTGAACAATATGAAGTTTTCCAGTTTATCCGTTTTCGATACTTGTGTGTTGTTCAGTGTTTTCTAATGCAGAGGTAAGACGTGGCAAAGGTATACCTAACTTTTTGGCTTCTCTCACAACTTCAAGTACTGCAAAATTGGATGTACTATTATTGTATTCAATGAAAAGTCGTGGTAAGCTGCCCTTTGCAAAAATGACCTTGTTAAACAGCGTGCCGATAAGTGCCGGTGGGATCTTGGTCAACAGTAGAGTAATCGCGTCCATCTTTGCGCCTCTTGCTTTAAGAACAGGCTTCATTTCTCGCATACTCTTGCCGACATTTGTGAATGAGTCACTATGATTCAAGATTGCTGGGAAACTTCCCCGTTTTAACACCTCGGTCTCCATCGCCGCATTCATGGCATAGTGATTCCATAACCAGCTTTGCATATCCTTGATCCAATTGATTTTAAAATGGGCGCCTTCAAATAGTTCTCTGACCTTGTTGTTTATCTGTTCCGTGCCTACCCGTGGTTTTTCCAGAAATATCATTTTTAAAAAGCCGCCCCTAAGCTTATTGTCCTCAATGCCGCCTCCTGCTCCTGGGAACCCAAAGACAACATTGTTCATAGACAGGGGCAAGATTGATGATTTTAAATCCTTCCAAATATTATTGAATATTAGGATCGGGGTGTTACCCGCAGTAGTCGAAAGTAATTTTGCTGCTTCGGGAAGTTGCTCTGTGTTGACACTCGCAATAATGAGATCGTAATTTGGGCTTATCTCCTCATGCAGCTTGATTTTCCAGCTTTCTTGGATGAATTGTTTCCCTTTTCGTGCGTCCCACATTTCAAGCGCTATATGACTTCCGAACTTTTCTTTTCTCCCTTTTCTAACGTAAAACTCAACGGTATGCCCTGCCTTCTCTAAAGCCCAAGCGTATTGGGTCGATATTACACCTCTACCGAAAAATAAAATTCTCATCTTAGCCTCCTAATATCCATATTCATCCTTGTTAATGATCCAACAACGTGTTGTATAATGTTATTGTATAGATTCACTATACGGTCATCAACCATCAGATTTTTAATATCTGTCGTATAATCACTTGAACAGAAAATGGAGGTCAATAATGAATAAGCAACCTGAAATTACGGAAAAAACAAGGCAGACATTTATAAATGTATTCTGTGATTTATATTGCCGAAAACCAATCGAAAAGATATCCATTCAAGAGATTGCTAACCAATCAGGATATAATCGGAGTACATTTTATCAATACTTTACAGATATATATGATCTGTTGGACTGCGTTGAAGAGAGGATTTTGAAATCCATTAAGGAGGAAATGGCAGGCAGAGAGTTTTCTACACATACTATCCAAGATGCACTCCAATGCTTGGAAAATGCAGAGGAAATTTCAGTTCTTAAAGCTGTATTGGGCGACTATGGTTCTGTTCATTTTGTAGAACGCTTGAAAAGAGAAATTCCCTTTGAGCGATTGATTGTGGATTTTCCAACAGATGATATCTTGGCACCATACATCATCGAGTTTTACATATCAACATTAATATCCACGTTTCGCCTTTGGATACACAGAGACAAAGATCTATCGTCGGAGGAATTGATCAAGCTGATCGATAGTCTATTTTCAAAGGGGATAACACCGTATCATATCTTTAGCACGGTCAATCCGCAACGCTCTGGAGTGTAGCGATGTTGGTTAGAAACTAAACATAAACAGAAGGTGTTCGAGAATTTATACATAATTCTCGAACACCTTTTTGTCTTTGTTTCAATACTATTCATTAATTTGTGAGTAATTCTGGAGTGAGTTCATCTAAAACTCCCCATCATCCCAGCCGGTAATTAATATACGTGCACACCCGCACCAAGCACGGATTTATTTTGTACGGAATTACCGGATAGATATACCTTTTGAAGATTAGGCAGCTGGCTTAGGGTCTCGATATTGGAAATGGCATTGTTCTCGAGATGAAGCTCTTCTATGGCCTGCCAGTGACTCATAAATTCGAGAGAAGCCAAATTGCTGTCTTGCAGAGTGAAGGAACGTAGAGCGGACATGTTGGCAAAGTAGGGCATCATTTGGTCAACTTCAGTAACAGAGGTGTTGTTTATGCTGAAATATGGCTGCTCTAAGGTCAAATGTTCAAGCACGCTGTTTTCCGCGGCCACCTTTTGTTCAAAGTTCAGCCTACACTCGGAGCACATCAGAGATTTGACCTGCTTTAAACGAAATAAAGCATCGCTTTCCTTGAACAGTGACGAGTCGTAAATGTTTAACGTCTCCAGACGAGGCAAGCCGTCCAGGGCGCCAAGACGGGTTATTTCATCGATCTCCCAGAGCGATAGTTGCTCCAGTTTTGGGAATTTCCCCAGCGCAGCTAAGTTCAATTCCCCGCTTCCACCACGAAGCGTCAGAGTTGTTGTAGCCGGGGCCTTTAGCCCGGTGAGAAAGGAACTTGGAATTTCCACTAGCCCCACATTAGGTAATGTCAGCGCTTCTGCATCCTCGTAGTAACCGGACAGAGCTAGTTCCCGCAGAGAGGGCAGACTGTTTATGGTCTTTACCGAGCCAAGCTGACTTAGAGAAGCCAGGCGTAGTTTAGTAATGGAGGCCTTGTCGGCCAAGCGCTCCAGGCTGGAGAAGTTTACATTTTCAATATCTAGCGTTTGTAGAGCAGGCATGTTTTGCACAAAGTCGATGGACTTTACATTCGTTAAAAAGGATAGCTGAAGCTCCTGAAGCTGAGTTAAGGCGTACAGCGGCTGCAGGTCTGTGGCTTCACTGTACTGTATGGATAAGGATGACAGCCCGGTCATGGAGGACAACCATCCCAGTTCATCGACAAAGGTGAGCGACAGGGACTTGAGCGGCAGCTTGTTCAACAGAAAGAAATCCGTTACGGATTCATCCACATAGGTAATGGATAACGAGCTCAGATTAGGAAACTCCAGCAGCATGGCTAATTCCTGATTGCTGCGAAGCTGAGTGGAAAGCTCCGTAATCTTAGTCTTGTCGCCAAAGTAGCCCGAAAATGTACTGAAGGATTCGTTAAAAGCACCTCCATAACTTTTTAATCCGGACATATGGGCCAAAGTGGTTTGATCCGTCTGGGAGATTTCATAGGTATTCGTCAGGTCCAATGCCGTCAGTCCCTTAAAAGCTTCAAAATCGCGCTGATCAATCCGCTGGCTATTCATTTTCTTGTCCTGAGTAATATAAGTAATCTTCTCGGCCTGTTCATCGCTGAAGGGATCGGAGAGGCTATATGTAAAATTCCACTGATCATTCTCCGAATACTCTACAGTTAAATAGCGAAGACGAGCCAATTCCTCCTCTGTCGGCAAGGCAGACCCTTTATCGAAGATATCTCGCAAAAAGGAGAGCAGAACCTCGCTTTCGGGCATCTTTCGCACAGGCAGATTGGCTTCTGTTTTTAGATTGGTGGAACTGTTGCTATAATAAAAATAAGTACCGATCGCGCCAGTTAGGACTAACATCAGTATCAGCATTAGCTTTACGGAGACGGTCTGCTTCAGCGGTGCTTTAGGGGGCGTATCGTGGTAATGATTAATGGTCTGGTCTACGTAATAGACATGATTTTGCTTCAATAAAAGCTCTGTTTCACAATAGGGACACTTTAAAATCTCACCTTCTTTGTATTCAATTCTTCCGTTGCAATTGGGACAGTTTAACGGGATAAACGCCACGAATGTCCCCTCCTTCATTATGATGGTCATAAGATCATGCTGAACGGTCATCTGACTTCATTATACCTTGTGAATTTACGTTTGATGAGAGAAAGAAGTTTCACATAGCGAAGGAGCAGGGAAATCCTGCTCCTTTTTGATCTTTTTAAGTATGGCTGGTGGTAAGCATTATTAAGAGGGGATCTGTTGTGGTGCTGCGACGAATTTATCTGCCGCGGCCTGATCATCGGAACGAAGAGCATGACCATACCCGTATCAGACTTGGTAGAGTTCTGTAAAAAACTAAGATTCCCCTTTAATTTGGAGTAAGATTTCTCTTTCATGAAGTGGTATTATCTGGGGTGAAAGGAGGCTCGCTACAGCAAGTTATGTAAGCGCTTTATAAATTTAATAAAAAATTTGGTGTGGAGGGAATGCTTCGAATGAGGAAATCATTTAAGCAGGTCGTTTCCGGGTTACTCGCAGCGGCTCTGCTTCTTCCGGGCGGCTTGATAGCTCCGGCAGTTAGCGCTGCAGATCTAGTGGCAACTAATTCACAAATTGTGTATCAGGAAACATTCCAGAATGGTCAAGGCAAGGCAACTCAATCAGGCGGTGCCCAGCTGGACGCAGTAACAGGCAAGCCGTTTGAAGGCAATGATGATGGAGCGGCTCTACATGTTAGTAACCGATCTAATAACTGGGATGGCGTGGACCTTGCTTTTGATGACCTTGGTTTGTCAGTTGGCAAAGAGTATTCTGTAACCGCTTCCGTATATGTAGAATCTGATGCTAACCCTCCTACAGATGGGAAAGCCGTTCTGGAAATTGTAAGCAATAAGGGTGTTGCTGGATCTGAGGCATACACTGGAATTAGCGCTGCTGACTTTAAAGCAGGACAAGGCATTACACTATCCGCCGATCTCTCTGTTAACAGTGTGGAGAATACAGCTCTGCGAATCAAGTCTGATGAAGCAGGTAAGGGTGTCTCTTTCTATATCGGGAATATCACGATCACCCAGACAGTAACACCCGTCGAACCCACGGTAGTCCTTAACCAAAGCTTTGAAGACGGGAATACCGGTGGATGGGGCAAACTGGGTTGGGGATCGAATGGGGACACTACGGTCGTTAACGACGTAGCCTCCGAAGGCACGAAATCTCTGAAATTCTTCAACCGGGCCGATGAGAAAGCCGTCCCTGCTCTCGTACTTACAGGCAAGATGAAATCCGACCATAAGTATGATATTTCCCTCAAGGTTAAACTCAGTTCAGGTGAAGGCCAGTTCCATCTGGCTTCCAAGATAGATTCTGAAATATTAGCCGAAGACCAGAAGTATCCTTGGCTTATAGGCAATAATGTTGTAACCGCTTCCGAATGGACGCTATTTGAAACCAAAGGCTATGAAGTACCTTCCAAAACGAATGAGGTCATCATCTATGTTGAACCATCAGACAATACGTTAACCTCGGATATTTACATTGATGAAGTCATTATCACCGATGTAACTCCTGATCAAACTGCACCGGAAATTGTAGATAAAACGGGCATCTCTGCCGATTTTGAGAATGGCCTGAATGGATTCAAAGCACGGAACGGCCGTGAAACGGTAGCTCTTTCCCAAAACGATAATCATACATCTGGCGGCAAACAAAGCTTGCTTGTGACAACTACGACACAATATGATGCAGCCTTGGTTAACGCTGATGGCAAAATGGCAAAGAATCACGAATATGAGCTGTCTGCTTGGGTGAAAATGGCACCTGGACAAGAACCCACAACACTTCGTATAAGTGTTCAATATGCGGACAGCGGCTTTGCGAACGTGTCTCCAAATGCAACCGTTACAGATCAAGAATGGGTACACTTAACGGGTAAGTATACGCTCACCACTACTCCAAGCGTACTTAATGCTTATATTGAAACAGCAAACAATGACGGCGGCAACCGTACCTTCTACTTGGATGACTTTGCTCTAAAATATCTGGGACCTGTAACTGCCGCACCTCCGATTCAAGAAAACCTTCCTAACCTCAAGGATATTTACAAGAATGATTTTCTGATCGGGAACATTGTTAATCCGGCTACCTTTGACGAGACTCGACTCAAGCTTCTGACGAAACATCACAATGTCGTTACGTTTGAGAATGACATGAAGCCGGACTATGCATATGACGCGAACAGACAATTTGATTTCACTGCAGAAGATGCTCTTGTTCAAAAAGTAAAGGATGCAGGCCTTGATTTGCACGGTCACGTGCTCGTATGGCATGCGCAGTCTCCAACATGGCTTCATACGGCGGAGAGTGGTAAACCATTGAGCCGTGAAGAAGCTCTGACGAATCTAAAAACACATGTTAAAACGGTCGTTAAGCACTTTGGTGACCAAGTTATTTCCTGGGATGTTGTCAATGAAGCGATGAACGATAACCCGGCTAATCCGGAAGACTGGAAAAATGCATTGCGTAATTCTGGCTGGTTACAAGCCATCGGCCCTGACTTTCTTGAGGAGGCATTCCTTGCAGCCAAAGAAGTCATTGATGAAAACGGCTGGGATATCAAGCTTTACTACAATGATTACAATGATGACAACCAGAACAAATCTACCGCCATCTACAGCATGGTGAAAGAGATCAATGAGAAGTACGCCGTAAATCACCCTGGCGAGAAACTGATTGATGGCATCGGCATGCAAGCCCACTACAATTTGGGTACGAGACTGGACAATGTTAAGATGTCGCTCGAGCGTTTTATTTCCTTGGGAGTAGAAGTCAGTGTCACCGAGTTGGACATTATGGCAGGCACTAATTCTACAATCACTGAAAAAGAAGCGAAGCAGCAGGCCTATCTGTATGCCCAATTGATGGATCTCTATAAGAAGAACAGCGAGCATATTGCGCGTGTCACCTTCTGGGGATTAAATGACAGCACCAGCTGGAGAGCCGAGCAGAATCCAACCTTGTTCGATAAGAATTTTCAAGCAAAACAGGCGTTCTACGGGGTAGTTGATCCGCAAAAGTATATGGCGGAAAATCCGCCTGAAGAGCTTGAATACAAGAAATCAAGTGCGCACTATGGGACACCAGCTATTGATGGCTCTGTAGACAGTGTATGGAGCAAAGCTCCTGAAATGAAACTGGATACGAAGCAAATGGCATGGTCAGGTGCGACAGGAACGGCAAAAGCACTGTGGGATGACGACAATCTGTATGTATTGGTTCAAGTCAGAGATGATCAACTGAACAAGTCCAACCCGAATGTATGGGAGCAGGATTCCGTTGAAGTATTCGTCGATGAAAACAACGGAAAAACGGCTAACTTCCAAGACGATGATGGACAATACAGAGTGAACTTTGAGAACGCAGCTTCCTTTAATCCTGCGGAAATCGCTGCAGGCTTCGAATCCAAAGTCTCTGTTTCCAGTACCAACTACACGGTTGAAATGAAGATTCCGTTCAAGAAGGTTAAGCCTGCGAACAATGCCAAAATTGGCTTTGATGCGCAGATCAATGATGCCAAAGACGGCAACAGAATCAGCGTGAATGCATGGAACGATCCATCCGGTCAAGGTTACCAGGATACTTCCGTATTCGGTGAATTGACGCTCACGGGTAAACCTTCTCCAGGAGGAAACGACGGTGGAGGCAACAACAGCGGGGGGAACAATGGTGGTAGCAGTGGCGGATCAAATTCCGGGACTACTCCGCAGCCGCAACCTCAACCACAGCTTCCAGGCAGCGATTCGGCGATTGTGCCGGTAATTAAAGTCGAAAATGGAACAGCCACAGCAACCATTTCAAGCGACAGCCTGAATAAAGCGATTGAAAAAGCTTCTCCAGGTGCAAATGGCAAGAAGCAGGTTACCATCGAAGTGCCGAAGCAAGCAAATGTACAATCCTATGTTGTGCAATTGCCGACTTCAATCCTGCAAAGCAACAATAATGTTGAGTTTGTGCTTAAGACGGAGAATGCAACACTTCAAATTCCGTCCAATATGCTTTCTAATATTACGGAGCTAGCCGATCAAGTCTCTATTCAGATTAACAAAGTCTCGGCAGATCGTCTGAGCGCAGATGTTCGCGCTATTGTGGGCAGCCGTCCGGTGATTGATCTAAGTGTAAAAGCTGGTGACCGTCTCCTTGCCTGGAACAATCCAGCGGCACCTGTAACGGTATCTGTTCATTACACGCCTGCTGCACAGGAGCTTGTCAATGCCCATCAGATCGTGATTCTTCACATTGATAATCAAGGGCATGCAACAGCCGTGCCAAGCGGACGCTATGATGCTAAATCCGGTTCAATGGTGTTCAAAACAACTCATTTCAGCACTTATGCTGTAGCCTACGTAACCAAGACTTTTGCCGATGTGCAAAATGTCCTGTGGGCAAAACAAGCAGTCGAAGCGCTGGCTGCACGCGATATTATTAAAGGAATCTCTGATGACAGCTTCGCTCCTGCAGCTTCCATCACGAGAGCCGACTTTATCACCTTGCTTGTCAGAGCACTTGAGTTGAAGGGTTCGGGCACGAACGGGGCAGCCTTCAGCGATGTACAGCCAACTGCTCACTATGCACAGGCCGTGACTATTGCCAAAGAACTTGGTATCACCTCTGGATTCGAAGACAACACATTCAAGCCAGGCAACAGCATTTCCCGTCAAGACATGATGGTTCTTACGGCGAAAGCCCTGAAAGCAGCTGGTAAGCAATCTGCCGGCAACGGAAATCTAGCTTCATATTCCGATGCTGCAAGCATTTCCACTTATGCGATGGATAGTGTAACTTCCCTCGTAGGAAGCGGAATTGTCAACGGCAAAGATGGCAAAATCGCACCAGCCGAACCATTGACCCGTTCTGAAGCAGCGATGGTTCTCTACCGGATCTGGGAAATGTAAAGTTTAATTAAACCAGCTAAAAAAAGACTCCCCCCGTATAATCCAGACGGGGGGAGTTCTACTATTTCATATCGAAGTAAAAAAAGCTCGTCCATCACTCTGCAGAAAAATGAACAACTGCACTATATAACATCTTGTTGCGAAACGGGTCGAACGTCACTTGATGCTGAACCTGCTTCACTCGAAGCAGCAATGCCTTGTTCATTCCGATTCGGTCCTCGATCACCCGTTCCAGTTCATTGAAGTCATAAGCCTGCAAGCATTCGACTTTGTCTTTGATAATATCGAGTGAAATTTCCATGTTTGTTTCAGGCCTCCTCCATGTCACGATTTGCAGGTACAAAAGCCTGCCGAACTTTTATTGTAGAGGAGCTTGTCTGGTTCGGCAAGAGCGAACAAAGCGAATCATTAGAACGATGGAGGCTGTCTGATTTCTATACTGGGGGGGCCAAAACGAGAAGGTAAAGTTATGCTTCAAATAATCACTAATAAACCCGTGCTGAAAATCAACTAAAGACGTGGTAAAATTGGTGGAGTGATAAATGGAGAAAAGGAAAACACGGACCCATACGGCCATTAGCAAAGGGGGGCATCGCCCCTCTTTTTTATGCGAGTCTATTGAAGAGTACGCTTCTCTTCGGGGTAGGATATATTCATCTTGATGTCATTAACAGATACTGATGTTTGAACGAAGTTACACTTGCATGGTATAAGTGAAGAAGAAGCAAGGACATTAAAATGTAAATTGCAACGAATCTGCTAATGTAATTGATACGATTGCAAATGTATGGCTAACGATTTTTTACTATTAATGAGGACAAAGATTGTCCTGGTATATATAGAGGAGTTCTAATATGAAAGAAAATTTTTGGCGTGATTTGCCACGACCGTTTTTTATACTGGCACCCATGGAAGATGTGACGGACGTAGTGTTTCGGCATGTCGTTAGTGAGGCGGGAAGACCGGATGTGTTTTTTACGGAGTTTGCGAATACAGAGAGTTATTGTCACCCGGAGGGGAACAAAAGTGTCCGCGGGCGTTTGACGTTTACAGAAGATGAACAGCCGATTGTGGCACATATTTGGGGAGACAAGCCGGAGTTCTTCCGCGAGATGAGCATCGGCATGGCCAAGGAAGGTTTCAAAGGCATCGACATTAATATGGGTTGTCCTGTAGCCAATGTGGCAGAGAATGGGAAGGGGAGCGGTCTGATCTGCCGTCCTGCCCTTGCAGCGGAAATCATTCAGGCGGCTAAAGCCGGAGGACTGCCCGTAAGTGTAAAAACAAGGCTTGGGTTCACCGAGGTGGACGAATGGCGCGACTGGTTAACTCATATTTTGCAGCAGGACATTGTAAATTTATCCATTCACCTGCGGACAAGAGAAGAGATGAGCAAAGTCGATGCGCACTGGGAGCTGATCCCGGAGATCAAGAAACTTCGGGACGAGATTGCACCGAATACGCTGCTAACCATTAATGGAGATATTCCTGACCGTGCGACCGGACTCAAACTCGCCGAGCAGTACGGTGTGGATGGCATTATGATTGGACGCGGCATTTTCCAGAATCCGTTTGCTTTTGAAAAGGACCCAAGGGAGCATACCACGGAGGAGTACCTTCATCTTCTGCGACTGCACCTAGATCTGCATGATCAGTATTCAGATCTTGAACCGCGTTCGTTCAGCCCGCTGGCCCGCTTTTTTAAAATCTACGTCCGTGGATTCCGCGGGGCAAGTGAGCTGAGAAATAGCTTGATGAACGCCAAAACAACGACTAGAGTACGCGAATTGCTCGATGAATTTGGTAATAAGGAGCATGATGGGGTAGAGGAAAATGAATAGAATACAGGAGGTCATATGTCCTGGAGTAAATTGAAGCAGCAACTGGAGAGTTTCCTTAGTCCCACGTTAGTTGGAACGGTCGAATACCGGGCAACCAGCTACCGCTATTCACCTGATAAATCAGGAAATTGTTACATTACCGTAGACAAAAAGAACGTACTCAATATGAGTGACATCACTGGCTCGATCAGATGGTATCAGACGGAGCAGGAGATCAAGAACGAACCGGATGTCCTGATTTCTGTAAGTCATGAAGAGATTGAAGCCGTCAGAAAAGAAACCAAAGGGACCGTTCCAGAGGATCGCCTTCAAGTCATAGCAAGAAGCAGAAAAAGCTCAGGACTTGCAAAGGATCTCCTGTCAGCACAGTCATCATTAAGTAAATCCAATTTTACTGTTGTAGCGACTACGTTTTTATCTACTTCGATAGAGGATAATCTGGAGAGCAACGATATCTTATTGAATATTCTGGCTTTGATAGACAGACGAGTTGGCAAAAAGCGAATTCTAAATATGTCTGAGCAGATAAAGTTAAAGCATCCAGCTGTGCAGTATTTTTATGAATTAAGGCGCAGTACGTTGTGAGAATTAATAAATATCAATGACGGGGCACCCTTTATCGAGGGTGGTCCTACTGAACATTAGCTTAACAAGAGAAGAGATGATCAAGTAGACTTCAACCTGTGCATGTTGAAAAGTCTACTTTTTTATTGTTCAATTTCTTTTCTGTTATAGCTTTTAACTATAACTAGTTATGGCATTTAAGTATCTCAGCCAACCTCGTTCTGCATGATATGATAATGGTATACAACGAGGGGGTTTTTGACATGACTGATAAGTTCCAGATCGTAGGTAGTTTGTTGCGTCCTGAAGAGCTGCTGACATATAAAACGCAAATTGAACATCGTGATGATATCAAATATCCATTCTATGAAAGTTTTGAAGGTTATGAGAAATGCGAGACTGAGGCCATCAAACAAGTGGTGAAAAAAGAAATCGAGCATGAGCTGTCGATTATTACAGATGGAGAGTTCTCCAAATCGATGTGGCATCTGGATTTTGTATGGGGCTTTGGTGGAGTTGAGCGTTATATTGCAGACCATGGCTATTTTTTCCGTGATGTGGATGGCTCTTCAAAATATGAAACACGTAAAGATATTGGCCTGCGCATAACGGGCGAATTGAGCGGTAAAAATCATCATTTCATTCAACTGTTCAAACAACTGCAAGACACGGCGGGTGACCAGCAAACGAAACTTTGCGTTCCGTCCCCATCCCATATTTTTGGTGAACTCTCCTGGTCCGATAATATCGGCGGTACGGACGCTGTTTATCGGAATATTCAGGAGCTCAAAGCGGGTCTTGTGAAAGCTTATAAGGAATTTGTGGAAGAATTCGCTGCGGTAGGTGGTAAAATCCTGCAAATGGATGACTGCTTGTGGGAGCTGTTTGCAGACGATAACCCGAACTCTCCGTTTACAGGGGAGCATATTAACCAAGAGGAAGTACAGGGTCTCGCTACCGAATTTATTGATATTAACAATACCGTGATTGACTTCGGTCATAGCCTGGGCTTGAAAATGTGGACACATAATTGCCGCGGCAATTATGATTCTCGCAACATGGGCGGTGGATCTTACGCGAAAATCGCTAACCTGTTCCTGAAGCAGTTGAAATATGATCGTTTCTTCCTGGAGTGGGATGATGATCGTGCGGGTTCTATCGAAGCCCTGGAGGTTTTCAAGGACAGACCTGAAACGGAAATCGTATTAGGCTTGTTGTCATCTAAGACCAATACACTTGATGATGAAGAGCGCGTAATCCGTTTGCTTGACGAAGCATCTAAAATTATTGATAAGGATCGTCTGTTGCTTTCGCATCAATGTGGCTTTGCATCCTGCGATGGCGGTAACGAACTAAGCGAAGCTGAGCAATGGGCCAAAATCGTTCAAGGTCAAAAGATTGCCAAGCAATACTGGGAAAACTAATTTCGAATAGCAGCATCTTGAGCTAAAAGGGATGCCTCGTAGGGCCAGAAATGGACATGCGAGGCATCTCTATTTTTTATACCTCTTTTCTCCCCAAATTAACGTAGTTTCTTGCTTAAGGTTGCAGGACCACACTCGAATAGCATAACTAAGTGAGCCTCACAGGATGTATCTGTTCCGCCATTGTATTGCGCGATAAGTGGCTCTTTCTCAGATCGGTGATTAAGACACTGTAGGAGAGAAAGGAGTTGTTAGCATCATTGGTGAGGTTGGAATGGGAGTGAATTTAGTGGAATCTGGATGTATAGCGTGACAACAGGCTGTGATACAATGAAAATGAAATTGTTGTACGGATCATCTTGGCAGTTGTATTCCCTCTAAACGACAAATTAGAAATGTATATATCCTATGAAAAAGGAGAGTTTTACACAATGAATTTGGAAGAGGTTATGCATGAGCTAGAAGCGCTAGGGAAAGAACGAACAAAGAAAATATATATGTCCAATGGTGCACACGAACCGCTTTTTGGAGTAGCTACTGGAGCGATGAAACCAATCGCCAAGAAAATAAAAAAGGATCAGCCTTTGGCTGAGCTGCTTTACGCTACGGGAAACTATGATGCCATGTATTTTGCTGGTGTGATAGCCGATCCCCAAGCGATGACGGAAGCTGATTTTGACCGTTGGATTGATGCTGCTTATTTTTACATGATCTCTGACTTCATCGTATCCGTCACGCTGGCAGAGACAGATATTGCCCAAGCGGTTTCGGACAAGTGGATTGCGAGCGGGGATGAATTGAAAATGTCTGCAGGCTGGAGCTGTTATTGCTGGTTACTCGGTAGCCGACCGGATAGCGAATTCTCCGAAAATAAAATGATGGAGATGCTCGAACAGGTAAAAAAGACGATTCACGAATCTCCGGAACGAACGAAATATTCGATGAACAACTTCCTTTACACCGTCGCGACATCCTATCAACCGCTGCACGACCAGGCCGTGGAGACAGCCAAGGCCGTGGGACCTGTTGAAGTCGACAAGGACAAACCTAAGAGCAAGTTCCTGCAAGCTTCCGAAAATATTCAAAAGGCAGTGGAAAAAGGGCGAACTGGGTTCAAGCGTAAATATGTAAGGTGCTGACGCTTTCGCCTTATCGTCAGTTTT
>NZ_LGRP01000062.1:0-11979 GCF_001636635.1 Paenibacillus sp. O199 | reverse complement strand
AAGTCAGTGCCGGAGAAATGCCGAAATGCGCGAACACCGTGTCGGTCAGCTGTCTTTTGAGATGCTCCGGGGCTTTGATGGTACTGTCCCCGTGTGGAAGAACGCCTACGATATTCGCCCGTTGTAAGGAAGCGGCTACCTCATCCCGGAGCTGCAGATTGGGTAGACGCAGTCCTTTTTGACCCAGATTGGCCTTGATGGCCCAACGCTCTTGCAGAACCTGCTCCGTGGTCCAGACCGTTTCCTGGGACATGACGATATTCTCCCCATCGCCCACACGGACCAGAGAGAAAGGACGCTGCTCTCTCACAGCGGCTTCAAGTTGATCCAGCACACCATCCATTTCAAGATAGATTGCATTCATTCTGGTATAAGGCCCCCTTTGAAAATTCAATTGCTCTATTCTATGTTGCGGATTCGACTACGTATTGTGCGTTCGACCCGCAGGGCGCATCTTCGGGTATATATCAATCTACTTCCGGTACAGGTGAGCGCTGGCGGGCTTATGTAAAAGCTGATTTATGGAAGAACACGTGCAAGTGTCCGGACCGGTTCTATTATTTTTTCATACGTTATAGAGTCGGCTGGATTGACTAGAGCTTCTGTATGGCAGCTTCAAGCAGACAGAGGCCGTTTTTGGCGTGGAAAGGGCTGCAAAGACTATGAAAATAGTCTGACTGAATTGAAAGAAGATCACAGAATGAATGAGGAGGAAGGGTATGTCCAGAAGAGTGGTTATTGAGATTAACTTCAACAATTATGGGATGGACCCGCAGCGGCTGACGAGAGAGTGGTTGGAGCGGCGGGTGGGTATTTTTCGTAGATTCACCTTGCATTGCCTTAAGGCCCAGACGAATCAGGATTTCCTGACCGTGGTGAAGCTGTCCAAGGAATCCGGGGAACTGATGCAAGAGATTCTGGCCGAACAGGAGCCAATGCCTTCCAATATCCGTTTTGGAACAAATATCGAAAGTGTGCGTGCCATTCTGGCTTTTGCCGAGGGAGCAGAGGATATCTATATTGCCCGACTGGATTCAGATGATCTGTATCACAAGACGTTTGTTCAACAGCTCTATGATGTGCAGCCGCAGCCCGGAACGATGGCACTCATTAATCAGAATGGATATCTGTGGGACAGCGTGAATCATGAGATGGCACCAGCGTTCCATCGTTCCCCGCAGTTCTATGTCTACCTATATAAAACGGCGGAGTATGCAGCAGGATACCGGGTGAAGCTGCCGGGCCGAGGAACACATGGCAATGTCATTGAGCTTCCGCATGAGCTGCTAGCTCCGCGCAATTACGTGAATATTGTGCATTCCAGCAATACTTCCATCAAAAAAGTACCGCCCAAAGATCGGTTAAACCGGGAAGAGATGGCTGCGGTATTACGCGAATTCATGATCTGAACAAGGAGGGATTCAACCATGATTAAAGGACAAACGATTCTGATCACCGGAGGAACAGGCTCCTGGGGACAAAAACTGACCGAGGTACTGCTGGAGCAGAATCCAGCCGAGATTCGGATTCTCTCGCGTAATGAGTACGCCCAGATTGCGATGCAACGGGATTTCGGTCATGATGCACGTTTGCGTTTTGTCATCGGGGACATTCGCGACTATCGTGCTGTGGAGGAAGCCTGTCGTGGGGTGGATGTTCTCTTCCATCTGGCTGCACTGAAGCATGTTCCGGTATGCGAGGATCAGCCGGATGAAGCATTCAAGACCAACGTCATCGGCACGCAGAATATTATTCGCGCTGCGATTCGTATGCAGGTTGCCAAAGTCATTGACGTGTCCACCGACAAGGCGGTAGATCCGATTAACGTTTATGGTATGACCAAGGCTCTGGGTGAGAAGATGATGATTCGTGCCAATGGACTGAGCGAGTCCACCCGTTTTGTGTGTATTCGTGGGGGGAATGTGCTCGGAACCAGCGGCAGCGTTGTTCCATTGTTCCGTCGTCAGATTGATGAAGGCAAGAGCCTGACCATTACGGACAAAGGCATGACCCGCTTTTTCCTGACGCGAACGGAGGCCATCCATTTGTTATTGAAGGCGTCTGAGGCATCAGTGGGCGGTGAGACGTTTGTGATGAAAATGAAATCCTGCAAGATGACAGATCTGGCGTCGGTCATGTTGGAACAGGCAGGTCGTCCGGCTCACGATTATAAAGTAACCGGGATTCGTCCAGGCGAAAAATTGCATGAAGTACTCATTTCTCCATTCGAGGCACCACGTACCTACAAATATGACGAGCAATATTATGTGATTTTGCCACAAGAACCGGACAAAAGCCTGACAGATCCGTATAGTGGTCTGCCTCGTGTGACCTTTTCCGAGTATCGTTCGGATAGCGCGATGATGAACCGGTCAGCGATTGCCCAATTTTTGCGTGCAGGCGGCTTTATCGATTAATAGAAGGGAGGCGGACCGTTTGGAGGTGGAAGGAATGGTAGAGAGCAGCAAGCACGAAGGAAATAAGGAAACACAGGAACGTACCACGCTTCAAAACATAAACAACCGCTCCCTGAAAGCTGCCGTCATTGGTCTCGGGTATGTTGGGTTACCCATGGCGGTGGAGATGGCGCAGGCTGGATATCAGGTGCACGGAATTGACATCGATGGTGCGAAGGTGGCTAAGCTGCGTGCCGGGAAATCGTATGTGATCGGCATTGAGGATAAGGTGGTGCAATCCCTTGCTCAGGCCGGGTTGTTCATGGCAGGCACGGATTTCGCAGCAGTGGCAAAGGCCAATGTGATTGTTATCTGTGTGCCTACGCCTTTGACCGCCGAGCATCAGCCGGACATTTCATTTATCGCTGCAGCGGTGGATGGCATAACGCCTTATCTTCAGGAGGGCAGCCTTGTCATATTGGAAAGTACCACATATCCTGGCACCACCGAGGAGCGTGTGAAGCATCCGATCGAAGCCGCAAAAGGATGGAAAGTAGGGCAGCAGTTCCATGTCTGTTATTCTCCAGAGCGGGTAGATCCCGGAAGTGTGCATTACGGGGTGAAAAATACACCTAAAATCATTGGCGGCTCCACGCCGTCCTGTCTGTCGTATGGAAAAGCATTCTACGGTTCGTTCCTGAACGAGATCGTTCCCGTTAGTTCAACGACAGTGGCGGAGACGGCAAAATTGTTCGAAAATACGTTTCGCAGCGTGAACATCGCGCTCGTGAACGAACTGACACCCGCCTGTGAGCAAATGGGCGTGAACATCTGGGAGGTGCTGGACGCTGCGGCGACCAAGCCGTTCGGTTATATGCCGTTCTATCCGGGTCCGGGCATTGGTGGACACTGTATTCCAATTGACCCAATCTATCTGTCCTGGGCCGCTGGCCGTCAGGGATCGGAACTGCAATTCATTTCGCTTGCAGATGCGACCAATCGGCAAATGCCGGAAAGAGTCGTCAAGCGTGCCGCCGAGCTGCTCGAACAGAACGGTTCATCGATGCAGGGAGCCCGAATTGTGCTGGCGGGTATGGCGTACAAAAAAGATATCGACGACTTGCGTGAATCGCCAGCGCTGGATGTCTATAGACTGCTTCGTGAAGCAGGGGCAGACGTGGTCTTCACCGATCCGATGGTGCCTGTGTTCCGCAAGGATGATGGCACGGTTGCTCATGCTCAACCAGCATCACCAGCATTGTGGGCAGGGGCTGATCTGGTCATGATTACGACGGATCATACGGGCTTCGATTATCAGGAGATGGCGGATCATGCGAAGCTGATCTTCGATACACGTAATGCCACAGCCGGATGTGTCGGTGGAAATATAGTGGTGCTTGGACAGCCGACTCGGCCGGATGTGAGCCCTGAAAGCTTGAGGGAAACGTCAGGAGGCAGCCATGGCGAATCATGATCGGGTAAGTGAGCGTTATTATGGCGAGATCAATTCGGAGGAATCGCATGAAGCCACACGTACCCGCATTCACTGGATGTGCCGGGAAGCGACAGGTAAACGAATTCTGGATATTGGATGCAGCCAGGGCATCACCTCCATTTTGCTGGCACGGGAAGGCTTTCGGGTAACCGGGATTGATCTGGAAGAAGAGAGCATTCGGTATGCCAAGCAAGAGCTGGCGAAGGAATCGAAGCCGGTACAGGATAAAGTGGATTTTCGTATGCTGGATATTACCCAGTGGAAAGGCAGAACACCATTCGATACGGTGCTGCTGGGTGAAGTGCTGGAGCATTTTGCCCATCCCGAAACGTTGTTAATGAATATTCATCGCCTTTTGCATGAAAAAGGGACGCTGGTCGTCACGGTTCCTTACGGGTATCATCCGTTCTACGATCACAAGCAGACATTCTACGCCGGGAACCTGGCGATGTGCCTGATGCCTTATTTTGAAGTATTGAAGCTGGAAATTCATCATAAATATCTATGTTGCGTGGCACGCAGGCGGCGGGAAACGCAGCTGCATGTCTCGCCTACCACAAGCCAACTGACGGAGTGGATGAAGCTGGATCATGTACATTTTGCCGCCGTGGAACAGAATCACCTTCGTCTGATGAATCAGCGCAAAAAGGCGTTGGACAATGCGGTGGAGCAGGTTAAACGTCTGCGTCGTCAGGAGACCGGGGAAGGGTAGCAGATAAGGCTGAGAAGAAAAAAACTGCAATACGCGTAAGACAGGAAGGGGCTTAAACCGTGATCACCATCAGTCTCTGTATGATTGTGAAGAACGAACAACGCATGCTTGCTCGCTGTCTCGACTCGGTCGCCGGCATCGTGGACGAGATCGTTATTGTAGATACCGGTTCATCTGACCGTACGAAAGAGATAGCCGCGCAATACACCGACCGGGTCTACACGTATGAGTGGAAGGACGATTTTGCTGCAGCGCGGAATTATTCTTTCGACCAGGCCACGCAGGAATATATCCTGTGGCTGGATGCGGATGATGTGCTGCTGCCCGCGGAACGGGCGAAGCTTGAAAGGTTGAAGCAGCAGCTGCCGTCCGGCGGTGAGACGGCTGCTGTGATCTTGGGCTATACGCTGGCCGAGGGGCCGGAGGGAAGTCCGCTCGTGACGGACCGACGGTTGCGCCTCGTCAAGCGGGAAGCGGGCTGCCGCTGGCATGGCCGGCTGCACGAGCAGTTAGGCTTCCCGCAGAGCGGTGTCATTACGGCAGACATTGCCGTCACGCACCGCCGCGAAGCGGGCCATCATTCGGCGCGAAACGTGCGCATTCTGCGCAAATGGATCGCCGAAGAGGGCGCAGCCCAGGGACGCCTGTTGTTCTATTATGCAGGCGAATGTTATGACCGCCAGCGTTATACGGCGGCGGTTCGGGCGTATGCGAAGCTGCTGCTGGAGCCGAGCGGCTATCGCGAGGATCGGCTCATCGCCTGCGCGCGGCTGGCGGAATGTTATGAGCGGCTTGGCGAGCCGGGTCGGAAGCTGGGTGCGCTGCTGCAATCATTTCAATTCGATCTGCCGCATGCTGACTTCTGCTGTGCCATCGCTGCCTGCTTCCATGAGAGGCAGGAGATTGTGTCCGCCATCTACTGGTATATGCAAGCGCTCGATGTCAGCAGTCGCGATCCAGGTTTGCGTCCTGTGCCTGCGGCATGCCGCACTTGGCTGCCACACGCCAGGCTCTCCCTTTGTTACGCTCACATAGGAAACTGGGAGCAGGCGCTTCTGCATAACAGCAAAGCAAGGGATTATCTGCCGAATGACCCCGGCCTGCTCGCCAATCGGCAGAAGCTTCAAGCGGTTCTGAGTAAGGGGAACAGTGGGCCGGAAGTGAAAGAGAAAGAGTAGTGTTGATCTGTTCTAGAGGTGGAATAAGAGCAGCCCCGCTTGCCATGAGAGTCGGCGAGCGGGGCTGCTTATTGGAGTTTTTATTTTTCTGGTGCTAGGCAGCGAACGTACTGGTCCTTCATGCGCAGGCTTTGGCATGCCCAGCTCCAGCCGTCGTAGATTTCGTCATCGATGTTTAGCGTAATGGTTTCATCTACATACTCATTCCAATTTTCGATTCGGAGCGTGTGTTCATCTTCCCATTCCAGATGGTTATGTCCGTGGTGCTTGGCGCGATAAATGGTTTTTACGGTGGAATCATTCGGATCATTCGTTTTTTTTACATCCACCCAGATTGTGACTCCACCTGCCGCACCACCATAAGGCACGCCGTAAATCTCGGCGGTATATTCTCCGTTCCGTGAAGGAATGGAGTAGCTCAGATCTCCTTGTTCGGAACGATCAAACGTGGAGAAGTAAGGGCGAAGCCAGAAATAGAGGAATACCGCGGCGAACAGCACAAAAATCAATATTGAAAGTGCAGTGAATATCGGGTGTCGGCGTATCCATAGTTTGCGTGGCTTTGTCATCGATGAATTGGTAGCTTGAGGATTCTGGTCCATATGCTTTGATCCCCCCTTTTTTTTAAAGCGAAGTTTGCTTCGCAGGAATATAAATTTCCATCTCCCCGTAATGATCCTGTGCGAGGCTGCCGTCGATCCTTTCAAAATAATACGAGTCACTCTTCGAATATCCTGAATGGCTCTGCCAGTACTCGTCTATAAACGTCCAGACACTGTCCAGATGATCAATGTTGATTAGACTGGGATGGAAATCACAGACGTATTTGAATACGGCATACTGGTTGGCCGGAACCTCGATCTGATCCAACTCTGCGGGTGCATTGTCGAGGCATGTCACTTGCACGGAAGGCAGATAGGTACTGTAGTCATCATTAATCTCGTTGGTGAACCCAATATATACATTAGGATGCATCGTATCGGGTATGGTGTGGAAATGATTTTCAAAAAAGCTATTGCCTTTTGCGTTGGATTCATAATGTTCCTCGTTATCGATATACCGTATCTGTGAACGTTCACCAACCAGCATCATGGCTGGTTTCCGTACATACGTAGGTTTGAAAATATAACCATACGGAAGCGTCGTAATCATAGACGAAGTCAAGCGTGCGGTAAGCTGGAGATCGCCAGTTCCTTGTTTGCGGTATTGCAGAGGCGTGATACCAAAGGCCTGTTTGAATGCGCGTATGTAGGACTGTTCATGCTCGAAAGAATAATGACCGCTAATATCGATGATCTTCCAGTTTTGATCGACCAACTGATCCAGACTGCGGGCCAGTTTGCGTGAGCGAATATATTCTCCGGGCAGTTGCCCGCTCATATGTTTGAACATCCGATGGAGATGGAATTTGGATATGTGAGCGGTTGATGCTAGATGATCTAGCGTTAATTTTTCATGGATATGATCCTCTATGTAGTTAAATAACTTATCAAAGGTATGTAGCTGATCGTGTTGCATATGAATCTCCCTTATCAATTCAAGTAGTTAGAGCAAGAAATGTTCATTTTTTCCTTATATCCGATGATATCATAACCAAGTACTTAATTTAATGACAAGATTGGAGAAAGCATCCATGTTTGCTGAAAAAAGAACTTATACCACACGAGGTATGATAACTCGTTTATGGACATTAACGGGCAGATATCGGATGTTCATCGTCCTTTTGCTCTTCGCCGCCTTTGCAATCTCATTGATAGAAGTGGGTTATATGGAATCTATACGAAGGCTGGTCAAAGGTGCCACGGAATCTCAATTTTCCCTGATCTACTCGGGGCTCGTGATTGGTGTTTCCATTGTTGCGTTAAGAGTCATCGTTACCGCAATCATGACGTGGATAGAAACCCTCTTTCAACAAAAGACGCTCTTGTCTTTACAGATGCTGCTGCTGTCCTCGCTGGGAAGCACTGCTTCACGTGAACTCACTCGTTATCATACAGGTGATTTGACTGCGAGGGTCTGGACATCTGCCAAAGAAGCGCAAAATGGGTTGAACCAGCATGGTATTGAGTTAGCAAAAAATATCATCCAACTCATTCTTGCGTTTGCATACTTTAGTTGGGTGAATCTGCCGTTGTCTTTGGCGATCATTGTTTTCACTTTGGTCTATCCTGTTGTCACAATGCGTCTGGGCAGCCGCCTGCAAAGACGACATGATCAGTTGAATGCAGATTCTGCGGCAAGGGATGCATTGCTAACTGAAGTGATTCAGGCTCCTGTGGAGATCCGAAGTTACGGACTGAAAGGTTACATATATGAACGTTACGAGGAGCGTATGAATCAGGTATTCGGACAAACAATGTCTGTATCGGTTTTGCAGCGTCTTTCGGAAGCGGCTGGACGAGTGTCAACTTATGGCGGGATGATTTTGATTTTGTATCTCGGTGGGATTCAGGTGTTAAATGGACATATGGATGTGGGAGGATTGGCAGCTTTTCTGGTTGCGAGCAGTCAGTTAACTCGTCCAATTGAGGCCATGTCCAGTCTCTGGAATGGTTTTATCGGATCAGCTTCTCATGCAGCGAGAATTTTTGAAGTGATGGATTTGGATAAAAAGAAAACCCTGACAAATCAGATGAAGCGGTCCTTGAAGAATACGGAATCTGGTTCAATGAACGGGGATACATATGAGAACTTAGAAAAAAGTGCTGCTGATCGCGAAGGACAGCTCCCGATGGCATGTCTGCATATACAGCATGTGTACTTCAGCTACGCGGAGAAAGCAGTGCTATCCGATGTCACCTTTACGGCTGAAAAGGGAAAGCTCACTGTTATCACTGGACCAAGCGGATGTGGGAAATCCACGTTGCTAAAATGTATAGCTGATGTACATATGCCTGTGGGTGGTTCGGTACAATTTATATCTGAACACAGTTCAGGCATTAATGACTATAGTCAGGTCTACGTACCACAGCAAGTTTTTATTTTCACAGGTACAGTGGAAGAAAACATCGCCTTTGGTCAAGAGTTGCTCTTGCCGGAACAAATAGTAGGCGCTGCATGTCTTGCTCAGGTGCATGATGCGATTATGCGTCAAGCATCGGGATACCGCACGGTTCTAGAGCCTCAAGGAAGTTCGATGTCTGGCGGTGAACTTCAGCGAATCAGTATCGCAAGAGCAATTCTTAGGGAGCCTGATGTCATGTTGATGGATGAGCCCACATCTTCACAAGACCCCATAAATGAACAACGATTAAATGCCATGTTTACCAAACTTACTGCGGAGAAAAAAACGACGATTATTGCAGTTACACACCGAGTACCTCTCCTCGAAGAGGCAGATCGGGTGGTCTATATGAGGGAAGGCCGCGTTGTGGATACGGGATCACATCATGAATTGTTGGATCGCCCGAATGGGTATCGTAGCTATATTGAGGAGCAGGTCCTGGAAGTGGAGGAACGCCATGAGTAACATACATGTGGAAACGGAACGTGTGGATGAAAAGGTCCAAGTCAATGAACATAGGGTATCGGCAACTCTGGCGAATGTATGGCCTGTTGTTTTTCGCTTCATGAAGCCTTATGGACTTGCTGTTGCTGTCTTGCTTGTTTTTATAGCAGCAGATGCCGTCTTTGATTGGGGACTTGCCTTTGTCCAGGGATTCTTCGTAGATTCCATTAATCAAGGAGGGCAGGAGCAACTTAACAAAACAGCGATTCTCGTCATAGGCCTCCTGACAGGTTTTATCGTTTTACTGGCGATGCATCGATACGTTCTCGTGTGGCTAAAAGAATCTCTATACAGGGATATGTCGATGAATCTGCTGACGCTGTTAAACCGAATGCCGTATGCGTGGGTGCGAAGGCAAAAGTCTGGAGATATCATGCTCCGTATTAAAGAGGACACCAAACATGGCGCAGAAGTCGTGGAGGCGATTGCGGAGGGTGTAACGGTTGTCTTTATTATTGTATTGTCACTTGGATATTTGTACCGAGCAGATCCATGGGTCGCTGTAGTTGCATTGGTGAGTGCGGCAGCGATTTGGTTGACGGCCAGACTATATGATCAGCGAATTGTACGTCTGTCTGATGAAGTAGAAGTGAAAGAAGGGGAGTCTCAGCAGCAAATTCAACAGTATGTTGAGGGGATACCATCGGTTCAAGCCTATAACGCATCCAACTGGTTTCTGTCTCGTTTTCGATCACAACAAGAATCACTCAATCGGAGTCAGGCGAAATTGCAAATGACTTTGAGCCTGTCAGATAACGTATCTATGGCCGTATTCGGTCTTGCCCAGTTGGCTGCTTTGTTCCTTATCGCTATGTCAGCGGCTAGAGACAGTTTGTCACCAGGTACGGTTGTAGCCAGCAGTCTGCTATTTGAGCTGGTCGTGTGGCCTGTACTTGGGCTGTCCAGTCAGTGGAGCCAAATGCAGGCGAGTGTAGGGGCATTTGGACGAATCTCGACATGGCTGAAGTTGGGGGAAGCAAATGGTGATATTAAGCTGAATGAACAGTGGAATATACAACAATCCGATGATCTTGCAGAACCTATCCTTCGACTTGAACAGGTTAGCGTAATCAATGAAATCAGTGGTCGTTTCGTCCTCGATGAGTTTACGTTGAATGTGAGGCAGGGGGAGATGGTAGCTGTGGTTGGCACCAGTGGTTCGGGCAAGTCGAGCTTGTGCCAAATCTGTGCAGGGCTGATTGAACCCAAAGGCGGGAGAGTATTACTGCATAATAAACCGGTTGCTCAATATATCGGAATGGATGACCTATCCATTCTGACGTATATGCCGCAGGTCCCGAACTTTTTTTCAGGCACAATCGACGAGAATATTCGCCTAACTGCAGAAGCTGCTTTACCGGGGGTAAGACTTGCGGCAGAGCGAGCGGTATTGCATGAATTTATTGAAACGCAGGAGGGGCAATATTATGCTACTTTACAGGAGAAAGGCTCCAATTTGTCCGGAGGGCAACAGCAGCGGCTCGCGCTGGCTAGAATGTTCATGCGGTCATCAGATCTGTATATTCTGGATGAACCGACGGCATCGCTGGATATCCAGACGGAGCAAAAAGTAACGAGTAATCTGCTAAGTTTCATGGAAGGAAAAACTGCACTAATTGTTACTCATCGTATGGAAGTCGCTCGTCAGTGTTCCCGCATCATTGTGATGGAAGAAGGTCGACTTATCGAGGATGGAACACATGAGCAGTTGATGGAGATGAGAGGATTGTACTATCGTATGAATATGCGGGAGAACTTTTGAGGATTGTGGGGTGCTGTAAATGAATGAACCTACATTGAAGAAAGGGATGGATACGCTAGAGTTTCTGAGTCTGGATCGTGAAGCACGTCGTTTGTATGAAGAGCGGCAAAAGTATTTGCACGATGAAGCCTCAATGAATGGGCTAGGGAAAAGGGATTAGTGGAAGGTGAAAAAAGAAAGGCGATTGAAATAGCTAAAAATATGCTTTCATTCGGCATTGAAGTTTCTATCATTGCCAAAACGAGTGGTCTAACTGAATCTGAAGTTGAGGCGCTAAAAGATTAGCAATTGTGTTTTAAATCCAAACAATCGTCTTGTCCCAAAAGGGCAGGCGGTTGTTTTTTTTATTTGTCTTAGAATGTTCAATCAGACCTGATGCTACTTGCAATCTTTCCCATCACTCAAGTAATACCGCTGTTACACATTTGCCAAAGATCGTTTTACAGTAAAACGCGGTTGCTCATTCGGGTCTGGGCCGTTAAACTAAAGGGAGCGGCGTTTGCTTGACGGACAAGTCATGAGAACGCCATTTTGTTGTCAAGGATGCGGTATATGCCGCTTTCGGATGTCAGAATCGGATCGGACCAAGCTGGTGGAAGAACACCGGTGATAAGTAAGGAGTCTTTACATGAGTGTGCAAACACCTACATTAGAAGAAGCGCAGGGTCTCCTGCAAAAATATTATGGCTACCCCGACTTCCGTGAGGGACAGAAAAAGATCGTAGCCAGCCTGCTCGAACGTGAAGATACGCTGGGTATTATGCCAACCGGGGGCGGGAAATCGATCTGTTATCAGATCCCCGCTTTGTTATATTCGGGATTGACGCTTGTCGTCTCCCCATTGATCTCATTAATGAAGGACCAGGTCGATGCACTGACCACGGCTGGTATTGCAGCCGCCTATATTAATAGTACGCTCAGCGGCAAA
>NZ_LGRP01000047.1:0-32970 GCF_001636635.1 Paenibacillus sp. O199 | reverse complement strand
TCCCTGAATTAAAACCTAACCTTATTACATCTTTCCAGTAAAAGTTGAATTTGGCGCTCCAGCCACTTTCCTAATAAAGGATGTGGGAGCAGTGTCTCACCACTATACGCGTAATCCAGTTCCTTCAGCCGGCCCGGGATCGCCTTCATGGTGAAATAACCGGCACTCAAAAACAGCGGCGCCACAATAACCCGGCTCCCCCGCTCTTCACTCCAGTATTTCGCCTTGTCGTACACACTATCCGGATTTAGCAGCGCATAATCGGTATGAGCAACACCGCTTACTTCCTGCACCCGCTGTGCGAGTGAAGAAATGCCCGCTTCCCAGCGCTGACGGAATCCATCGTGAATACTCCCATGTCCGACTAACAGGATCGTCTCCTGTTCTGGTTGCTGCGACAGGGCCTTTACCTTGTCCCAGACCATAACCGCAATATCCGGGTCGTTATCCACAGGATAACCGAAGTGAATTTGTGCATTCACCTCGAAGGGTTCCAGATCAGTCTCACGCTCCGGAGCGTCTTTGGCACCGATGGCATACTCAATCTCATCCACATGTGTACTACCGGACGAAACAAACAGAGGTACGACCAATATATCAGTTACGCCCTGTGCTTCCAGTCGGTTGATACCGTCCTGGATCAGGCGTCCCTCCACAAGCTCAAGAAACCCGGCTTCAACGGGCAAGGGTTCAGGCAGATTCAACCGGGAGACCGCGTCATCGACGGATTCTACCCAGGTCTTCTCCTGAGAACCGTGACTAATGATGAGTACACCCGGTTTCTTCATCCTTAACGTCCCAGGCGTTCCAGCGTCATTTTATAACCATCATTACCGTAGTTCAGGCAGCGTTTTACACGAGAGATCGTGGCTGTACTTGCACCTGTCTCAGCTTCAATCTGGTTATAGGTATTTCCTTTGCCAAGCATACGCGCTACTTCCAGCCGCTGGGACATGGATTGAATCTCGTTTACCGTGCAGAGGTCATCAAAAAACACATAACACTCTTCAATATCTTTCAGAGTCAAAATAGCCTCAAATAATTGTTCAATGCTTTTATCATTTAGCTTTTTCAGCTGCATTTCATCATCATCCCCTAGCGGTTACTGTGTACCTTCATTGTACCCAGCCTGAGTTGGTATTTCAAGCGTTAACGATTTCACGCACTACAGAATAAAAATACATGTTACCGCTTTCATATAGCATTAATGTCCTCCCTGCGCGCACAATCCCCCTCTATCTCACGATTTATCCCCTTTTTCCGCGTATATTTCCGATTAATTATGTAGGAATTATTATGTTTAAAATGTGGCAAATTTGTGTCCAAACCATATAATTCCACTGCGAACCTATCATACTCTCCTGCGCCCAAATCCGCAAATATCCCGTTTTACGGGATACTCGCCTACGCCGTCTCTCCGCTAATGACATACAGTATAGCAAAAGGGAGTTCCAACTCGGTCTGTTATGCACGTCCAGCAGCTGAAGGAACGCAATTCCGAAATCCAACATAGAAGGAACGTGATAGTTCATGCCACAGCATTATTATCACCGCCAGCCCGCTCCACGGCAGCGTCCGGCTTCCCATACGCAACGGCAGGCCCATACTACTGCCTATATGCCGCCACGGGCATTGAATGAAGCTCAGGTTCCACCCATGTATCCTGGAGTAGAGCCTTACTACCCTCAATTCCAAGAGGTTGAAGCATCCGGACTTGTGCCTTATAGTCCAGGTGGTCCCGGGGGACCCGGTGGAAACTTTTTCGGCGGGGGAGCTCCTGTTGCTCCCCCTGTTCCGGGGGAAGCGCCTGCGTCTTCCTCAGGCTTTTCCCTGGCCAACATCGGAGAACTGAAAGGAATGATCGACCGCTTCGGTGGAATTGATGGCATCATGAGTGGAATCGGCAAAATGCAAAAGGTCGTTGGCGGCTTCCAGCAGATGGCACCCATGATGAAACTGGTGATGGGGATTCTGCCTTTTGGAAAAGGAAAAAAGGGAAGCAGTGTTGCGGATAAAGATTATGAAGAGTATTCGCCACCTCGCTCACGCAAACGCCGAAAAAAAACGACCTCTGCTCCGCGCAAACGGAACACGAATAGTAAAACTGGCCGGAATAAATCCAATTCTATCAAACGTCGTCCCAAAAAAAGCAAAAAGCTCTAACTCTTTTCCCAGGCGCCCTCTTACATAAGGGGGTGCCTTAATCCACTTCCATCTTATTCTCCCCTTCAATCCACTCATTCTTTCATATAAGAGAATATTCACAACCTTTTCTTAAGAACCTATGTTCTTATTCCCGTGAATTGAGGTATACTGTGTTATAGATAAAGGAGGCGGATTATGGAACTGTTTAAAGACAAATATACTCCCGCATTAATCGACCGGACAGGAGAAAGGTTACACCAATTCTACCCCAAGTTGGACAAGCAGCAATTTCGTGAACTTGTATTTGCCGAAGGCTGGGGAGAGCTGGAATTCAAAGCTCGTATCCGCCGCATTACGTCGGCATTGACCGAAGTGCTCCCTGACAACTATGAAGAGGCATTACACGTGATTGAACAGGCAGCACCACAGATGCGAGGGGTCGAGTATTTGTTCGTTCCTGATTTTATTGAAGTCAACGGACTTGCGCCGGAAAACTACGAACTATCCATGAAGTACTTGACCCTCTTCACACCTTATTCCAGTTCCGAGTTCGCGGTACGCCCGTTTATTGAACGCTACCCGATCGAAACGATGAAACGCATGATGGAATGGACGGGAAGTTCCAATGAACATATACGCAGGCTTGCCAGTGAGGGCAGCCGTCCACGTCTTCCATGGGGTTCCAAACTTCGGGAATTCATCACCGATCCCACCCCAGTACTTCCCATTCTGCATGAATTGAAGCAGGACGAGTCCCTGTATGTCCGGAAAAGTGTATCCAATCACCTGAACGACATCTCGAAAGACCATCCAGAACTGGTCCTGGATTTGGCCTCAAGCTGGTACGGACAACATGAACATACGGACTGGATCGTTCGTCATGCAAGCCGCTCATTACTGAAAAAGGGACATCCGAAGGCGCTGAGTCTCTTTGGTTATGTCGAGCAGGATGCGACACATATCGAGCATCTTCAGCTTGCAAGAGATACCGTGGCCATCGGGGAAGATCTTCATTTTTCCTTTGATGTCGTTAATGAAAGTGGTCAGTCACAGATGCTGCGAATCGAATATGAAATCGGATATATGAAAGCAAATGGCAAGCAGGCACCCAAGCGGTTCAAATGCTCTGACAAAACCTTCCCTACCGGAAGAACCAAGGTTGCAACGAAGCAAGCGTTCAAAGTCATTACGACGAGAAAGCATTACGCTGGTTTGCATACGCTAACGATTGTCGTTAATGGACAACCTACAGCTACAGCCACATTTGTATTGGAGCAAACAGAGTAACCTGCGAAGGGCCAGTAGCCATCCAACTTATCATAAAAAGGTAGCAAGGTTCTTTTATGATATAAATCCCATGTTAAAATTCAGCTCATAGAATCCATTCCTTGAGAAATTCCCCAAGGCGTCTTCAGTACTGAAGATGCCTATTACTTTTTCCACCCTGTTCGTAACAGCCAAATTCCCCCTCAAATAAAGTTATGCACATGATGCTTCTTCATTTACTTTTATCCACATGTGGACATCTATTCCGAAAATTAATCTATATGTACTCTTATTTGCCCTCTTATGCACATCATACACAGGCTAAAGAAGCGATCTGTGGAGATCGCTAACTCTTCACTTGCTATTCAGTTTCTATTCTTCCTTACTTAAACCAGCCCCGCTTCACAAACCAGGCCACCATGCTTCCGCCCAGAATAAACATCAACAGCAGCACAGCCCCATAGCCAAACTTCCATTGCAGCTCAGGCATATAAGCAAAGTTCATGCCATAGATCCCTGCGATCAGCGTCAGTGGCATAAAGACTGTTGTAATCACGGTGAGAGTCTTCATAATCTGGTTCATTCGATTGGAATTCAGCGAAATATAACTGTCGCGCAGGTCTGCCGTCATCTCCCGATCAGCTTCAATCATATCCGTCAGCTTCAACAAATGGTCATAGATATCGGTAAAATATACGGTATGCTCTCCTGTTCTCTGCACATGCTGAGAATTGACTACCCGATAGAGCAGATCCCTCATAGGCACTACCGTCCGTCTAAGCTTCAGCAGTCGACTGCGCAAGTCGAACACCTGATTCATCAGGTCTTCCACCGACTCCTTGCCGCCCCGGTTCTCCAGTTCAGCGAGCTCATCCTCTATGGCAAACAGAGACGGGAAATAATGATCGACCAACTTGTCCATCACCGTATATGCCGCTGCCACCGGGCCTCGGGCCCAGATGGTTCGTTCGTGCGCATGATGCAGCAACCTCTCCCAAGCTTCATCGACTTCCTCCAGTGCCCCGTGATGAAAGGATACCAGGAAGTTCGCACCCAGAAACAGGTCCACCTCTTCCGCTTCCAATGTGGTCGGATTCAGTGCATGCAGCACGAGGAACTGCAAATTGTCATAATAATCGAGCTTAGGTCGCTGCAATACATGCATACAATCCTCAATAGCTAATGGATGAAAATGAAAATATGTATCGAGCAACTGGCTTTCCTCTTCGGAAGGCTGATTGAAATCTGCCCATACCCAAGCGTAATCCTGCAGATCCAGCTGTGTAAGCGGTACATTTACAGATACCTGATGATCCCGTGAGATGGCGAGTGTACGAATCATAAAATAGACCACGTCCTTGTCTTGTATCCTTTACGTTATTGTACAACTTTAACCACTGAACCGTCTCCTGCAACAGCCCATTATACACACGTTATCCTGCAAACGCGACAACAAAAAAAGCCAACCCTGTTGGCTTCTCTCATTTCCCTATCCACAGTTTCCTGTATCCACAGGAATATCTTCTTTTGGTTTATCATTCCACGGATGGCTATCCACATATCCAGCCTGTCCACACGTTCATGCACAGGCGTCTCTTCTTTTTGGTTGTATAATTGTCCACATATCCCGATATTCACATAGTTATGAACAGTTTGTCTGAAACCCAGAATTTGTCCCGGAACACATTTTCGAATTAGAAAATGATCCAGTACAACAATCCTGCCAGCGCCCCGGTAATCGGAATCGTAATAAACCACGTAATAATGATACGTCCGGCAAGTCCCCATTTCACGGCTGAGAAACGTTTCGCGGAACCAACACCCAGAATGGCAGATGTGATTGCGTGAGTTGTACTCACCGGCAGGTGGAGCAAGGTTGCCGAGAAAATAACAGATGCGGCTGATAGATCAGCTGCAAATCCGTTAATCGGTTCAATTTTGAAAATTTTGGTTCCCATCGTTTTGATGATTTTCCAACCACCGATGGAAGTACCGAGTGCCATCGCTGTTGCCGCGGAGATTTTAACCCACAACGGAACATCCAGATGATCCTGTACGCCTGCTGCGACCAGTGCAAAAGTAATAATCCCCATTGCCTTCTGCGCATCATTGGTACCATGCGTAAACGCCTGGAGCGCTGCTGTGAAAATCTGTACCGTACGGAAACCTTTGTTCACATTATGCGGACTACGTTTGGCAAAAATATATTTGAGAATGGTCATGACCACATAACCGATGGCAAATGCGATCAGAGGTGATAATAACAATCCTCCGACGATGTCAATGAATCCACTCCATTTGACTTTATCAGCGCCTGCGCCAACGAGTACAGCTCCTGCAAGGGCTCCAATCAATGCATGTGAGGAAGAGGACGGAATACCAAACCACCATGTAACCAGGTTCCAGATAATCGCCGCGATCAAGGTGACTATGACGACCTCAATCCCGTTATCTAGCGTGGTGGGGTCGGTTACACTCCCCCCAATCGTCTTCGCAACTCCCGTAAACATCATGGCACCGACAAAGTTCATCACCGCAGCCATAAGAATAGCTCGGCGTGGCGTCAGTGCTCGGGTCGAGACCGAAGTTGCAATGGCATTCGCCGTGTCGTGGAATCCGTTGATGAAGTCAAACGCCAGTGCAAGGAAGACGACTATACCCAATACCCAAATCGTTGTTTCCATTATTCTCTGGCTCCTTAAGAATTACGCATGATGATGGATTCAAGCACATTGGCAACATGTTCACAAGCATCCGTTGTCGTCTCAAGACGTTCATAGATTTCTTTGCGCTTGATCAATTCAATCGGATCAGGCACGGTAGCAAAAAGGTTCTTGATACAGTTGCGCAGCACTTCGTCGCCCTGGTTTTCCAGATCGTTCAGACGAATCGTGTACTCGCGAATCGCCAGCAATTTTTTCTGAGACAGCAAGTGAATGGCCTTCTGAATTTCGTAAGCCGATTGGCGCAAAATTTCAGCGAATTGAACAATATATTCGTCCGGGTCAGTCAGTTGGTACATATAGAAACGGGAAGCCGTTGCTTCAAGCCCGTCCAATACGTCATCAAGTGTTGTTGTCAGTTCCATAATATCATCGCGTTCGATCGGCGTGATAAATGTCTTGTTGAGCTCTGTAATGACGGTATGCACATAATCATCACACTGGGACTCGTACTTCTTCATTTCATTGGCAAAAAGAGTCACATCCTGAAGGTTGGAAACATGTTGGGAGAAATAATCAGCCGCTTGCACGACCGTATCTGCCATGTTCTCTAGTGTCTCAAAAAATATATCCTTCTTCTTCTTAAGCTTCATAGCTCTATCCCCTTTACGAGAAATTGCCGATAACCGATGAAACATGAAATGACAACCTTTGATATCTTATCATAAATGTTTCACGGTTTGTACATAAGGCATGATCCTTTTTTATATTCTTATCACATAAATCTGAAATGAATCTTAATTATTTGGAATGGCTGGAAAAATGATGATGAAATTTTACACTGAGTTTACATTTCTCTTCAAATTGGATTAATTTTCAATTTCGACATGCCCTGCAAAATCAGGCTGATTCGGAACGATACTAATAAAAGTCTTGCCAGGAATAAGAGCAACTTCGGACCCATTTTGCACAAATCGAATAATATCACCTGTTTTTTTGACCCACTGTCCTCGAATCATTTTGCCTTTTTGAAACAGCATGGCTTCACCGCCCTGCTCCAAATTAACGGAAATTCTACCCACATTGTCGAGCACCTTGTGATCTGCACCCGCCACAATAATATTGGCCGCTCCAATGGGATTGCCGTTATCCAGATCCTGATCTGCCTTTCCGTTCACCAATCTCATATATCGTCCGCTAACTTCATCATAATCATACGTGACCCGGTAACTCTCCAATAAATAATGAATATCGAATTGCTTGGCCACCTCTCCCGCGGACGTGGCACCTTCCTCGTTATACGTATATACAGGGGACTTAAAGTCGTGACTATAGCCTTTGGTATCCGCGCCTTCTCTCAGCTTGTCCGCCGACGTATATAGATTGTGCGGTGCTTTGCGATCGGAGGAACGCCAGAAATAAGGGCCGCTATTCGATATCTCATCCATATGCTGTTTCTGCTGCTTTTGTAAAATAGAATAGGCATCCGGGCTGCCACCCGCATGAACCAATACCCCATCGTAACTCTCACCAAGCTCGATCAGATACGGACGGATACTGCGCACGGGTCCAACCGTTTCTGCCCCGCCTTCACTTTGGAAGATGGCAATAAAACGGGTAATGCCTCCCTCAGCGAGCACTTCGATAATAATATCTGCCGCACTCAGACCTGACTGGGGCCGGGCTGCAGGTGCATTGTTAATCATAACTGCCAGCGGACGGCGCGTTACTGCTTCATCAACAGGCAGACCCGTCAGCGGTGCTGTGTAGAGCGACGTGGCAGGTTCTTCTGTCTCTTGTTCTTCCTGTATGGGTGTAGGAACGGACTCCGGCTTCGGAATCTGGACCATCTCCTTATTCTGGCAAGCGACCAGACTCAGGGCCAGAATAAGCAGCGACGCCGCTGACGTCGTTTTGTTCCATTTCAGTTGCTTCAATATATGTACCTCCTGGACGATATGGCTGAAATCTAGGCTGTAGTTGCTCTTATGTAAGTGACCATTTCACGTATTTCTTTCCATTTAATCACACACAGCACCATTTGTCTTCGATAAGGAGAGCATTTTCTACCCTGCATTTCACGTTTGAAACTTGAGACAGGATGAAAAATATGTCCTAAATGTGAACTTCTCAAACCTTACTTAAAATTTGAACTAGATTGTGATAATAATCACAAACAGAATGACTTTTGAACTATACAATAAAGACATCAAAGGTGATCACTTAGAAAAACAAAAAAAAAAACAACACACACTAAATTCCATGAAGGAGTGGTTTATATGTTCAGCTTCAACCAATGGCTTAGAGAAAACAAAGTGGCAATGTGGATTTTGACAGTACTTCGGGTGTATATCGGTTACGACTGGATGACACACGGATGGGGCAAATTAACAGGTGGATTCCAAGCTGGCGGATTCCTTGCAGGCGCTGTAGGAAAAGCAACAGGTGAAAACCCAACCGTTCAAGCTTGGTGGGGAACATTCCTTGAGAACTTCGCGGTACCAAACGCAGGACTGTTCGACTTCATCATCCCGCTGGGTGAATTCCTTGTAGGTCTGGGTCTCATTCTTGGATGCTTTACAACACTTGCAGCACTGATGGCGATGGTCATGAACTTCGCGTTCCTCTTCTCGGGAACAGTAAGCACGAATGCTCAATTAGTTCTGATGGAAATCTTCCTTGTAGTCGCTGGTGCAAATGCTGGTAAAATTGGTTTGGATCATTGGGTAATGCCATACCTTCGCGGATTGTTCACTCGCAATAAAGGCAGCCTGCCTAAAGATACACCAACGATAAATCATACGCACAAAACAGCCTAAATATTAAATAGACATTTTCCGGTCCTGCTCCCCTCCCCCTGGAGAGCAGGACTTTTTTTGGTTTTTTATATATGCTTGTAGGTCAACTGACTTGCCCATCGACAGAAACACGTATTATGATGAACATATCGATCGATTACAATTAAAGGAGTACATGACATGCCAACCCAGCGCCGCCTTGAAACCGATGCCGACTTCCAGGAAGCCATGGAAATGAAGCATAAAGTTCGTGTTTTTAAAGATAATCACCAGATTGATTCCGGTGGCGTCATTATCCGTTTTGACAGCAATACCGTTGTTATTCAGTCCAGTGTAAGTGAACTGGCATATCACTCGCGTACAGCATGTGAGCTTTTTGAGATTCGCAAGTGATTATACTAAAATGCAGAATGCTCAGTCATAGAAAAAGGTTCCTGAGGCCCATTACGCTGGCCGCAGAAACCTTTTTTGGTTCAGCTAATTCATAACCTAAGTCTGTCTGGTCGATGAACTAGGTGTATTTGCAAAATAAAACTCAAAGACTTGTTCACATACTCTTGTTTGTTCCAAGTTATACGCCGTCACCAAACTGCCAGCAGTTTAAACTGAGCGTACCGTAAGGATACGACTGGAATAGACGTTTTGCAGATCGTGACATATCAGCCGTACCCATAGCATAGAACAAAGGCGCAATGTGCTCCGTTCCATAAGATGGAACTGCTGTGCGGGCATGGGGCGCTTTTTTGTCATACTGAAACAGCTCTCTCGTATTCCACTGCTCAAGCCGCTCGCCAATCCAGTTATCGAATTCCACTGCCCAGTCTTGCGGCGGTTCATCATTACTGCCAAGCATACGCAAGTTATGAACCGTTCCACCGCTGCCAATGATCAGCACATTATCATGACGCAGCTGCTCCAGCATCCGGCCTATATCATACTGTTCCTGCGGGGAACGCAACGAGTCGACAGATACCGCAATAACAGGAATATTGGCCTCTGGATACATGTGTAACAGCGGTACCCATACCCCGTGATCCAATCCCCGGCCTCGAACCGGTTGATGTGGAAGATTACTACGAGTGAACAGAGCGCAGATCTCATTCGCAAGGTCTGGCTGACCAGGCGCAGGGTAATTCATTGTATACATATTAGAGGGAAATCCGTAAAAATCATGCAAGGTCTGATGTGTATCATCCATTGTCACAGACGGTTCGGGACGATCCCAATGCGCCGTAAATACAACAATGGCTTTCGGAGCCGGCAGCCTGTCTCCAAGCTGGTTCAAAAAGTGAGTGTAGTCATTGCTCTCCACCGCCAGAGCGGGAGAACCATGCGCAATGAATAGTGCGGGTAATGTCATTGCTGCCAACCTCCAGACACGGATAGGATGCTTACCCTTCTATTTTACCCCGAAGAAGGCGCTTTTCCAAGCTAACATCCCAATCAGATGCAATATGGACGCGCATGTTACCTTATGGACCGATCCATGTTGGCTATAGAATGCTCCAGCCTAATCATAGAGATTGATATTTAGCCCTCTTAGATCATCCAGTGCTGCCAATCCTGTTCAATCTTCTGACGCTCTCCTAGCCATTCTCTCGTACGCGTAATCAGCTGTTCACGCTCTTTACCGGAAGAGAAGGTATGATCGCCCTGGAAAATAATCTCCTTGTCGCAGCGGCCTTCCTGGCGCATCCAGAATACCTTTTGATACAGGAATGCGTAATCGACAGGAATGATCTCATCCGACGTGCCGTGCACCACCAGAACATCTCCGTTAAATTTAACGGCTTCCTGGTAAGGCTGATGTTCAGCCAGTGATTCAAAGAATGCTGGTGTAAACTTGTAGCCAAGATAATCAGCAGACCCCAGTTTCACCCCTTCATCGTACACATCACGTCCGGTAATCTTCACAATATCGTTGAACGGATATCCCACGGATGACCACATGACGAGATTCTTAACTCGTTTGTCGCGGACAGCAGTCAGCAGAGCAACAGCTCCACCCAGACTATGACCAATCAGCGTTACACGGGTTGGATCTACATCACTGCAATTTACCGCATAGTCCAGCACAGAACGTGTTTGGGTAATCATGGATTCAAGTCCTTCAGCTCCGTACTCACCACTGCTCTCCCCGCAGCCGATGTAATCGAAGCGCAGCACCAAATATCCATCTTCGGCCAGCTCACGGGCGGTCTTCACAAAGAGACGATCCACACCGATCCGACTTCCTACGAATCCATGGCAGATGACAGCAAGAGGCACGCGCTGTTGGTGATTTCCCTCCTTAATGTCTTTGACGACCGGATAATGTATCGTGGCTGTTAATTCTTCCTGCCCATGACGAATACTGATCTGACGCTCCATGCCTATTTCCCCTTTCCATTCTTCCCTGCTCATGTTCATTTTGTTAATTATATATAAATCCGATAAGTTTAATGTGTATTAAGATGATATTAGTATATTATCATCCTGTGAACCTCAAGTCAACGTGAGGAAATGTCCATTCCAAGACGTACCTTGTCTACATTTTATCGGTAATTTCGCAAAAAAAATGAGCCAAGCTGAACACAGCTGACTCGAATCATCTCTAATACTTGAAGCCATTACTCATAACTTCGACGGAACATCTCATGGGTCTCTACTCGACCCTGCCATTCATGTTCATGAACCGAATTTGAGCTCCCCCAGAAGCTCCCTGATTGAAAGGTTCCTTCTGAATACTCTTCCGCATACTCCGCATCCTCCAACGTCTCCTCCATTGGCACAACCTCATCCGTTACTCCTCGGGAGTTGCTGTTTAGCAGCAGCTTCCTTGTTAATTGTTCTGTTTGTTGATCCATCCCTGCCACACTCCAATCCCTGGTTTCTGTTGGAAATGCTACTATTGTGGTGGAATCGGCTGTACTTTATTCATTCTTCACACAATCGTTAGAACTGGATGAGCACTTACGCATATTAACGTCGAACCACGGAGAACCTAAGCCATATATCATAGCCAACATTTGCCTCCACTTCCTTCTGGCGAAAGGGTTGAATTCATGGAACACATCTTGGAATGGATTCGTAGTCACGGAAAACTGGTGCTGCTATGCACCTGTATCATTCTGGCCTGCGCAGGGCTATGGTCGAATCGTAAACAGTTGTTTTATAAGGAATGACTTTGCGAAACGAGAGCCCTTCCCGTATACTAAAATACCGTCAGGGTCTTCAGATCACCGGGGATCAGAACGTGTGTAGACAGGGGGAGCAATCATTGGGGATTTCCTATAAGAAGTTGAAAGAAATACAGAATCGGCAAATGACCGAAATGAGTAAGATGACACCGGAACATGTAAAACTGTTCGATCAGATCAGCACCATTGCGCGTCAAGCACCTGCCGATGAGAGAACGCAGGAAGAATGGATTCTCTCGGCTGGAAGAGCCATCGTACAAGCTCAGCGTGACGGCAAGCCTGCTCGTGAGTTATATGGACCTGATATGCAAAAGGATATCTATTCACAACTAGGAGTAGCAGACAATAATCCGTCCGCAACTGCTGGTGAATCAAATATGGACTCATCCAGAGCTTCAAGTACGGCCGTACGGGGCGGAAGCAAATCCAATAAAACCAGTACGTCAGCCAAGAAGGCAGCAGCAGTTGAAGCCGAGCCTGCGGAGACTAAGGATCAAGTTAAACGGACGCCCAAATGGTACTTCATGATCTCCTGGGCAGCTTTGTCTTTTGTCATGCTGATTCAAGGTGCAGTTGGGCTATTTATTGGTTGGACGGGTGGAGATACGGAACCATTTAGCCATATCAGCCTGTTCTCCCTAATCGTTGCGGCGGTTGGAGGTATTGCATTGGTTGAAATGCTTCGCCGCCTTGCTGAGCGTCCAGATGATCAGGGAGCAGACAAGACGGCCAGACCACAGGTCAATCTTCGCGGAATCGTCATCTATATCGTTATCGTTGTGCTTGTCTTATTTGTAGGATATCCGCTGCGTGACAGCCTTCCCGTATTTACGCTTGCTCCGTGGATTAGTCTCGTAATCGGGATTGTGGGATTGGCTACGTTGAGACCACTATTCGGACAAAAGAAAGCATAAGGATGTTGGTGCCCTTTGTGGGCAGCAGCATTGGGTATATCCCAGTTATGTGGTGTGCGAAGATGAAGTACGACAATTCGGTGATGAAATAGAATATCGAGTGTCAAAAAAGGGGCCCTAATGGCCCCCAACCAGCTGTTGAGAAATTCTCGACAGCTATTTTTATTTTCAGACCCTTCAGGTAAACCCCATAATGCTTTTTATCTAGCATAGGTAAAGATAATCACTTACCATAACTCATAAGTAACCTTATATTATGGCCAGTAGCTCGTTTGAAACTGAATCCATATCCGAAAGGATGACCTTGTCATACTTCATATAGATGATCCACAGGGCCCGTAGAGTCTTTCTCCATTTTGAGCTGAATGCGATGCTTGATTTCCTTGCCCGGAGTCTCTCCGAACTCTCGCTTATACATGCGGATAAAGTAGTTCACTTCCATACCAACTGTCTCCGCAGCCTCTCTTACACTTGCTTGTGGGTGCTTGTCCAACCATTCGGACGCCTTCTGCAAACGCAATCGCTGCATGTACTGGTGTCCCGTTATCCCATGCCTCTGGTGAAATAATCGGTTCAGGTGCTGCACCGAATAACCAACGGCTTCAGCTACATGCTTCAGCAGCAGATCATCCTGGTAGTGCGTTTGCATCAGTGACACAGCTCGGGTGAATGCTTCATTTGCCGATTCCGACTCGCGCTCAGAACGTGTTAATGATCCACTCCGTGCTACTCGCTCCCCTGTCTCCTCACGCAGAGGGAGAATGGACCGGGACATGTCCAGAATAAGCTGATAGATGATCGTTGAACTGTTCCACATTTCAGTCATCCCAACGCCCAGCGAGTGCCAGATATCCGTAAGACGTGACCAAAACTGTTCAAATTTGGACAAACGCAGTGACCCCATCGCCAGTAGCCCCGCCGACCGAAGCACCGCCCCCGCCGCCTCTCCACCAATGCCAATATATCCAAGCTCCCCGTGTGTTTTGGAATGCGGAATATACTCATGTGCAACCCCAGGTTCCATCACGAACAGTTCACCCGCCGACACAGTCCATACACCTTCACCTGGAACCTTAAATTCCCCTTTGCCGCTGCGTAATAAAAAAAGCTGATACACCGGAAATCCATCCGGTCTAAACTGAACTTTCTCTTCTTGTGTCCCCACACAATACAGATACAGAGGCAACCGGGAATCCGGCAGGCCGGTCAAGCGAAATGCAAGCATCCCATCAGTCCTTTCGGATCATGCTCTTCTTTCTCCTATTATCCATCGGTTGCCCCGTTGCAGCAACGGCCAAAGGAACCTTTTTGGTGACAGGATTTTATAGTGCAGTATATTTGATTCAGAGAATTCACTACATTAGCAGAACAACCTTTGAGATTAAGAAAAACTCCCCTTCACTTTTGGAAAGGGAGCCTGAGTTGTTAACATAACTGAAAGATAAAATTGTTGGTTCTGGGAGTGACCGTTCCGGTTACGGATCGTTCTTTCGATCGCTCTTGTCTCCAAATTTATTTGATTCAACCTTTATAAGGTTTAAATTCGGAGACAAAGGCGAGCACTACCGCTTCTTCAGAATCGATTCCGTCCCCTTCACTACTTCTGGAGCTCATCAAAACGAACTAACTCAACTTATTCAACGTTAAACTTTCTCTATTATTATGAAGATGGTGTATCTCCAGCAGTTGCTGGTGTATTGTTGCTCCCTTGGTCTGTACCCGTAGGAGCTACCGGAATTGGAAATGTAGCTACTTCTGAATTGTTTTTATACTTCGTAATATCACTAGCCACAGAAACTACCAGAACTTTGTATTCTCCCGCTTCAAAAACTGAACCGTCTGAATCATTGGAGGAAACTCCAATATTCACAGTTGCTGTTCTTGGGTTACTACCAATATTCACTCTTTCTAAAGCTGTTCCAGTATCACCTGAACCACTCTTAGCTTTAACAACGTACACATCATAACGAGAAATTCCTGTTTCATTACCTGGCTTGGTGAAACTTACACTAATCGAAGTATCGGTTGCCGTTGCCTTCACATCTGCTACCTTCTCTACAAATGTTGGTGACTGTTTTTTAGCATTAATTCTGAAAGTAGCTGAATCTATGTTTGATTCACGTTTGCTGTCGGAGGATTCTGATAAAATGTAAGCCGTGTACGACTTGCCCGGTACAATAGGTTGGCCGTTGATATCATTCAGTGCATTCGGAAGTATGGAATAGCCCCCTGTCGTGTCCACTGACTTGATCACGTTAGAATTGTTTTCTTTTGCAATAGCTTTCGCCAAATTAAGATTAAATCCGCTTCCAGTCGGGGCAATCATTACAACATAACGACTGATCCCTACTTTTGAAGCTGGTTCCGTATATCTCAAAGTCACATCCGTTGCATCGCCAGCAGCTTGCTCTTCATTTTTAACTTCTACATCAGTGATTTTAACTTTTCCAACGGCACTTGTTACAGACAATTTAATATCAGCATACGCCGTGGACAGCACATTGGAAGAGTTGCTGGTATTGCTTACTGCAAGCACAAATATACGATAGTTCTCATCATTGCGAATATCTGTACCATCTGTTGCTTTTACATCCTTTAAAGTCAAAGTATAATTTCCGCTTCCGCTAGCTTTATTTACAACCTTAAAGTTTGAGTTCCGATTTGCTTCTGCCAAATCGAACCCACCCAAATTCGCCGTTTTGACTGCGAAAACACGGTAATGATAAACATTCGTCTCATTAGACGATCTATTAAATGTCACCTGCAAATCACTACCGTCTCCATTATCTCCGATGTCCGCTGCATTCACGTAGGTCGGAGCGGCCACAGTCGAGTTCTGTACTAGCGTAATTTGTGAAGAATAAGATGACAATGCATTCTGGCTGGAATTGCCGCTATTGCTTACCGACAGGACGAACACACGATAAGAAACACCATTAGAGATTCGAGATCCATTAGTATCTACCGCGCTGCTCGGAAGAGTAAATGACTGATTTCCACCCGTTTTGCTCACCTGATAATAATTGTTCGATGCGTTAGCCGTGCTCAGTGTGAAGCTGCCTGCATAAGCAGAACGTACCACATATACCCGATACGCTGAAACGTTAGTTTCATCCGAAGCTCTATTAAACGAAACCTTCAGGTCACGTCCATCGTTGTAGTCACTCACATCAGCCACACCGATGTTGCTTGCAACTCCAGCATTACTATTCGTTGTCAGTCTCAGCAGCGTTGACGAGGAAGACAACGCATTGGTATATCCATTCTGCTGGTTGCCTACAGCCATAACATAGATCCGGTAGTCTTGCAGATTTGTTACGTTATAACCACTTGTGTCCTTCATGGAGGATGGCAGTGTTGTTGTAATATTGTTGCCTGTTTTGTTCACGTTATAGTACAAGCTGGAAGACAGATTGCTCGCCGTAGTCAGATTAAAGCTGCTGGATACCGAGTTCCGCACTACGAAAATTCGATAATTAGCAACTTTGGATTCATCGGATGAACGGTTGAAGCTCACTTGAATGTCACGACCGTCTCCATAATCCGAATTGTCTTTCACTTGCGTGATAACAGGAGCTGTTGCAGTATTTACGCCCAGCGTGAGCGAAGAGGATACTGTGGACAGTTTATTGTCTGCTGTTGCCGCATTCGAGCTCACGGATACAATGTAGACGACATAGGATGTGCCGTTTTTGATCAATTCCCCGGATGTATCACGCGTCGAGGAACTGAGCTGGGTTTTGACCGCTGTGCTGTTACCTTTGTAAATAATGGTTGAATTAGAGCTAGACACATTGTTGGCCGTAGTCAGGTTGAATGAAGAAGCGTCTTTCGCCTTGACTACAAAGGCACGGTAATACGTAATATTAGATGTTGTACTCGGCTGTGTGAAGTTAATTTCCAGATCACGTCCATCGCCATAGTCACTGATATCTGCAATCCGCAGACCTGTCACAGGTTGAACCGTCGTTTTCACATTGTTTAATTTCAAAGACTGGGAAGACCAGGCCAACAGATTTTTGTAGCTGTTGTTGCTATTTCCCACCGTGAGTACATATAAACGGTATGTTTCATTAGAATTCAACAGATCCCCGTTCACGTCTCGGGTCTGTGCATTAAGTGTCAGTCTAGGGTTACTACCATTTGGAGTAACGGATGTATAGTTCGAAGCAGGCACAGCCGATGCCGCAGACTCAGTAAAGCTGTTCACATCACGTGTTTTTACCAGCATAATCCGATATGCCGACACAGCCTTCTCGGACGTCGGACGTGTGAAGCTTACGGTCAGATCTCGACCATCCCCATTGCTTCCGGACACAGCACCGTAAATGTTCCATGCTGCATATTGCGTCTCATCCACAGGAGGAGTGGACGTTGTTTTGATATCTACTCGCTGATTGCGGGAATTCCAGAATACTTTCTCTCCAAAAGCTTCACTGACAAAACGAATTGGAACCATTGTGTTTCCCTTGATGGTATTTGCAGGTACATCTAGCGCTACCGCTTCTCCGTTGATGTAAGCCGTTTTGGAACCCAGTTTCAGCGATACTTCCTGATCTCCCCGGTTAGCAGTGATCGTTTTGGTTTTATTGGTGTACTTTACAGTGGCATCCAAGCCTTCGAAAATGGAGCGTAATGGAACCAGTACACGTCCACCTTTCATGACAGGGGCCTGTGCAGAGGATAACTCCGCATCGTTAATATAAATACTGATTCTTGCAGCTGCATCCATAACTGACGTTGGTAGTGCAGACATTAACATGGCCGATACGGCCAGTGCTGACATCACCTTTTTCACTTGACGTCCTCCCGCTTTCTTCATATCCAATATCCCCATTCTCTTCATTGTTTAAGTTAAATTGTGATCGTTTTTGAATTTCATTTTATTCCTGTAATTTCCTGTGCATATCTAAGACGTATGAACATCAGTAAAAGTTTCCAATCCCACAAAAAATATTTTCGCAGAAATGTCCTTGCACCATCTACCCTCCAAAGGTTAAAAATAACAGAAGAATTTGTCATTATTCCGCAACAACATCCTTCCCAAATTCGTTTAATGTATAGTGAATAACAACCTTTTATTTTTAAAATTACGGGAGGTTCACACAGATGACATCATCGTATTTATATGGACAATGCAAAAGGGTACGATTCTACATCACAGTCCTTACCATTGCTGCAATTTTTACAGGAACCGCAGCTACATCTGGAGCTGCTACTGCCGCTCCTTCAAGCCCGGATACCAAAGTAACTACCAGCAGTTCAACCGCCATATATAAAACATTTCAGTCCATGCTCAAAAAAAAGAACGGCTTACCCGCCGCTGACACCTTTCTGGAATCCAATATCAAAAAAGTAACAAAGCATCACGCCACCCTAATGGTGCTTCAATTGGAGAATGCACGTCTGAAGGCCCTAACCTCCATGACCGACCGCTTGCTCGTTCCTAACGTTCAGGACAAGATGCTCAAGGCATACCAAACGAACGACAGCTTCACCAAACTCATGGAGCGTACCCAGGATTCCGATCTGCGTGCACTGTTAAAAGAAGCCCGTGACAGCGGTTATCGCCTCGTCATGCTCGAAGGCTCCCTCTATCCCATTATGAATTATGCGGCACTCGTGAAATATACCTCTGATATTACAGAGGATATTTCAAGCTACATCATCATCATGATGAAGGAAACGAAAAACTTACCAGCGGATGATGGTGCTCTGGTCATTGGCTATCAGGAAATTCTCCTTCGAGCACTCAGCCAGGAAAGATTCGTGGAGCTTTATCCGAAATCGAATCGGGCCAAGCAGGTGCAGGATTTGTTGAACAGTTATACCCTGTATACCTTTTATGGGCTGAACAATACACCTCTGTTTGATTATGAAACGAACAATATGGTTGCGAACGCCCAGAGAGGATACAACGGCGTCTTGCAGCGTCTTGCATCCGTAGATAGTGAATTCCTCACCAAGCTGGATGCCTTTATGGATGTGGTTAAGGAAGCAAAGTATGAGAAAACAGCTGCCGTGGAGAAATGGCTAGAACAGAATGTTCCGACCGGGGCGGATGCCGGCTATTAAATCATTCATGATATTAATCACCTAAAGCACATAAAGAACACAAAGAAACCGACATAGGATTCGCTCCCATGTCGGTTTTCTTTGGATTCTATCGATGAATTGAATCTCCTATACCAGGCTAACTCAGATTCAAGAACTACAGAATTGGCTTGACCATATGGTTATACTCATGTCCAGCAATGATAATTACTTCATCCTTGATATAGCCCTGGCGTTCGTACAACATCAAGGCACGGCCATTGTCACGTTCAACAATGAGGGACACCCGGGAGTGTCCAAGTTCCCTTCCCTGCTGCTCAAAAGCAGCCATCAATGCCTTGCCGATACCCTGTCCCTGATACGCTTCGCTTACGGATAGAGTATCTAGATAATACTCCCCGGGACGGGTTTCTTTGACCAACGTATATTTCTCAACTGTACTCCGACCAGGCCGATCCAGTATTGGCTGATCCAGAATATCTGCTTCACCGCCATCATACGCTACCAGTATTCCAGCGACCTGTTCGTTCTGCTCCATTACCGTTATATTGCGATAACTGATCCGATTGTCTTCCTGCGCGTAAAATTGCTGCAAAATCTGCATCGCTTTCTCATGCTCACCTTCACCCGCCAGAGCATAGGCAATATCACCAATCGCCTGATAAAGCAGAGGAATGACTTGTGCCGCATCTTCTTTGCGAGCAGGTCTCAACAGAGGCTGCGCCTCACTACGGTCCGACTTCACATTGGAATGATTCATCAGATTAACATGTTGAACAGATTGAGATTTTTGTTCAGCTCGGTATACGCGAGACCTTTACGATTCATACGTTCAATCAGCGGCTGGTAATCTTCCTTGTACATCAACTCGATGCCCACCAAGGCAGGTCCATTTTCCTTATCATGCTTCTTCGTATATTCAAAACGGGCAATGTCGTCATTAGGTCCCAATACTTCCACAAGGAATTCACGCAAAGCTCCCGCACGTTGTGGGAAATTGACCATGAAATAATATTTCAAACCTTCGTAGATCAACGAACGTTCTTTGATTTCCTGCATCCGATCGATATCATTGTTGCCGCCGCTGATCACACAGACAACCGTCTTACCCGCAATTTGTTCGCGATACTGCTCCAGTGCAGCAACCGCTAGAGAACCGGCAGGCTCCACAACGATAGCATTTTCATTATATAGCTCCAAAATGGTGGTGCAGGCTTTGCCCTCAGGCACCTTCACAATGTCATCCAACGTTTCACTACAGATGTCGAAGGTCAGGTCACCAACACGTTTCACCGCAGCACCATCCACGAATTTATCAATATCATCCAACGTGACAACCTGCTTACGGAACATGGCCTCACTCATGGAAGCCGCGCCAAGTGGTTCTACGCCAATGATACGTGTTTCCGGGCTAACCGTCTTCATGTAGGTTCCAACACCGGCAGCCAGGCCGCCACCACCGATTGTGACGAATACATAATCCGCTTTTTCATCCAGACTCTCCATGATTTCCATCGCCACCGTACCATTACCTGCAATGATCTTCGGCTGGTCGAACGGATGGATAAACGTCATACCCTGTTCATTACACGCACGCATAGCTTCTTCATAAGCATCGTCATACGTATCACCTGTCAGCACAACTTCAACATTATCTCCACCAAATCGACGTACCTGTTTCACCTTCTGGTTAGGAGTTGTGCTTGGCATGAAGATTTTCCCGTGAATGCTAAGCGCGTTACAGGAAAAAGCAACTCCCTGCGCATGGTTACCCGCGCTCGCGCAGACAATGCCTTTCTCCAGTTCAGCTGGAGTCAGACTACGAATCATGTTGTATGCTCCACGAATTTTAAACGAACGGACCACCTGCAGGTCTTCCCGTTTAAGATACACATTACAGTTATATTTGGCCGACAATACAGCATCCCGCTGTAAAGGCGTTCTTACAATGACTTCACGCAGCACATGATGTGCGCGCACGATATCTTCCATGCCAACACCGGTACGGCCGGGATTGGCAGTTCCCGTTGGTTCTTGTTCCACTGGTTTCATCTCTTATCCACACTCCGCTTATCTTGGTTGGCAATGCAAGCATTGCTTTTTCTTTTTATTGTATCACTTTTGTTCTGTTCTTGCGCCTGAGCTCGCATCATTTACCATTCGCAATATTTCATCAACAATGACCTGTGGATCTGTAAACATGACCATATGGCTGGATTGATCGGCTCCAATCCATTTTGCATTCGTTAAAGTACTCACAGTCCGGCGGTGTGCCTCGATAATAGCAGGTCTTATTTTACGTTCTCCCATGCCCGTTTTCGTACCTGAGATGATGCTGACTTCCAAATCACCAAGATCGAGAGGAGTAACCAGCAAGGAAGCCAAGTCATTCAGAAAAGGTTTCGACTCTGCAACCATAGTCTTAGCCGCCTGTACAGTGAAATCCTCTGAACGGTGATCCCTGACAACATCGTCAGGCTGTACACTTCCAGGTCTGCTGCCTAATAATCTGTACAATCCTGTACGTGCCATGAGTGGAATTAGGAGACTGTTCAAGGCAAAATTGAATTTGGCTGCTTTGGAAAAGTACAATTGGCAATGCTCGTCTGAAGGATCAACCAGGATGACCCCCCTTAATCGTGACAGATTCGAGGCCGCAGCCGCTCGTACAATGGGGCCTCCCCAGCTGTGCCCTACTAATATGAACGGACCAGGTCCCAATGCAGTCAGCAGATCGTCAAGGTCTTCTGCTATTCTACGAAGTTTGCGCGGAGACGAATCAATTTCACTTCGTCCTGCCCCCGACCTGTCGTACACAACGGCATGTGCATATTCAGCAACTGCAGGTGCTACCAGCCCCCAGGTCGATCGTGAGAAGCCCATACCGGACTCAAATACAACGGTCAGATCGCCTGTTCCTCTGGACATATAATGTAGTTTGCGACCATCCCGGGTCTGAATAAATGCACTTGAACCAAAAGAATGTGAGCTATGGTTAGGCTTCATCTTCCCCTCCTGATTACACGCATAGTCATAACAAACCGAATCTAATTGAAAATGATTATCAATTAATTGATTATAGATTATTCCATACTTTAGGACAAGGCATAGTGTCGCTCTGATTCATTAAAAAGTGGATCGTTGGAAATTGGCACGAGTAGCATGCTGCTCGGTTCGTTAAACCTTAAAAACGGCAAAAAAGGGATGTCCCCGTCATTTTCATGACCTATGGGACATCCCTTTTAAAATGCCAGTCAAATTTTTTAAGCCAGAGTCTTAAACCAAGCCGCAGCAGCCTCCGCCTCGGTACGGGTCAACTGATGCCCCTGACGCTCCCAGTGCATGTGCACAGCTGCACCTGCACCGCTAAGTAGTGAGGCCAATTCATCCGTTTCTCGTTTCGGTATAATTGGATCGTTCTCTCCTGCGCCGATGAATACAGGCAGCCCCTTCAGGTCCGGCAATTCCAAACCACGAAGCGGTACCATCGGATGGTGCAGAATCGCTCCTTTGAATACGTCAGCCTGATGGAAGATCAGACTTGCTGCAATGTTTGCTCCATTAGAATAGCCCAGTGCGAAGACATTGGCACGATCAAAGCCATACTCCACAGCAGCTGCATCCACAAATGAACCCAATTCCGCTGTCCGTGCAATGAGATCTTCTTCGTCAAACACCCCTTCCGCCAAACGGCGGAAGAAACGGGGCATTCCATTCTCGGATACGTTACCACGCACCCCCAGAATACCAGCTCCTGGGGCAATCATCTCGGCCAGACCTACCAGATCGTTCTCCGTTCCACCTGTCCCGTGCAGCAACAAAAGTATGGGTGCATTTGGCTGAGAACCTGCTTTATAAATATGTTTCATTGTATTAGTAGTACTCATGATTTGGACTCTCCTTTCCATTCACGTACTTGAATAGGTGGCAGCAACTGTTCAATCTGCTCACGCTGTGGTTCGTACCATTCAGGCAGCATCAGCTTTTGGCCCATGCTCTCCTGTGGTTCATCCCGTGCAAATCCTGGAGGATCAGTAGCCAGTTCAAACAGTATACCTCCCGGTTCCCGGAAATACACAGCGTTGAAGTACTGACGGTCAATGACCTGAGTTGGATGATATCCGGCTTTTTGAAGCTCCTGCTGCATTTGTTCGTGCTCGACATAATCTTTTGCACGCCATGCGATATGGTGAACCGTCCCTGCTCCGCCAATTCCCCGCTGGATTCCAGTCGATTGAATGTCGATCAGTTGACCGATGTCACCACTCGCCTGCAGACGAATGATTCCATCCTCTTCTCCTACCTTCTCCAGACCGAGCATCGTTGTCAGCACATCCGTTGTTTTGTCAGGTACATGGCTGAATAACACAGCTCCACCAAAACCTTTGATGGCATGTTCAGACTGCACACCGTTGAATGCCCACTGACTTGGCTGGCCTCCATCACGCTCGACCAATTCGAGCAAGAGACCCCCTTTATCGAAGAAGCGAATGTACTGCTCGCCAAATCTTGTTTTATTTTCAAATGGAATATCGAAGGATGTCAGACGTTCTTTCCAGAATGGCAGACTGCCCACCGGAATCGCATATACAGTTACGCCAGTCTGTCCTGCACCGATAACTCCTCTTCTGGCATTCTGCTGAGGGAAGAAGGTGATGATGGTGCCCGGTGCCCCATCCTCATTGCCATAATACAGATGGTACACATCCGGTGCATCAAAGTTAATCGTTTTTTTCACCATTCTCAGTGCCAATACACCTGCATAAAAATCAACATTTTTCTGTGCATCATCTACAAAAGCCGTAACGTGATGGATTCCTGAAGTTCTGAACATAATCTCCACTCCCTTGGTTTTATTTGTATCGTTGTTTTATTTGTATCGTTGTTATACTTAGCAGTTTGTTATGCATCACTTTTTTGTTATTTATCTTTAAATTAAGATTCTTTAAATTTATATTAATCCATTAACCCTAAATAAGCAAGCTTTTGTTTTAAAGTTAAGATATATGCTTTTTAACCTGCTGAATTACGCCTGAGTATACTGACATGGACAAAAAAACAGGCCCCGATCACTCGGAAACCTGTTTTCCTTAAATCTTATTCAATTGTTTGCCACCACACAACATCAATCCTTGAAACTTCGTATTACGCTTTAGTTAATTTTAATCGCTTAGATGGTTGAACCAGATCTTTGCCATCATACTCATCCTTGATATCCCCAACAATTTCTTCAAGAATATCCTCCATCGTAACCAGACCAACTGTTTCCCCTTCTGCATTATGCACTGATGCGATATGGGAACGACTTTGCTGCATCTGGACCAAGACATCCTTAATCGGCGATAACTCCGAAAATTTCAACATGTCGTGTACAAACGTATCCATGTTGAAAGCCCGGCCTGCGGCAACACTCGTAAGCATTTCCTTTGTATGAATAAATCCAACGAAGTGATCCTGATTTCCTTTTTCGATCACAGGAAAACGTGTATATTCATGCTGCTTTAGAACCTCAATCATACGTTCCAGCGGCATTTCTTTGTCCAGCGTGACGATTTTTTCTTTGCGGATCATAATCTCCTGAAGCAAACGTTCATCAAAAGCGAAAATGTTTTTGAGATAGTCCAGCTCTGTCTGATTAATTTCTCCACTCTCGTAACTCTGCGCCATAATCAGCTTCAGTTCCTCTTCGGAGTGAACCGTATCGTGACCGGCAGGTTTTATACCAAAGATTCCAAGCAATAGACGTGCAGCCCCATTCAGGGCGTAGATGAACGGATTCATGATCTTACCAAACCAATACAGCGGTGGTGCGAGCAATAGTGTCATCTTCTCTGCAAACTGGATCGCCAGTGTTTTCGGTGCCAATTCACCGATAACCACATGCAGGAACGTAATGATTGCCAAGGCAATCCCGTACGAAAGTACCGTAGACAACGCCGCTGGGACTTCCAATCGCTCAAACAGCGGATGCAGCATTTTCTCAACAGTGGGTTCACCCAACGCACCCAATACCAGTGCTGTGATCGTGATACCCAATTGACACGCAGATAGATAATAATCCAGATTGTGAGCCACTTTTTTGGCCAGTACCGCTTTTTTGTTCCCTTCCAAGATCAACTGATCTATTCGGGACATCCGTACTTTCAGAATTGCAAATTCCGCTCCAACGAAAAAGGCGGTCAGTCCTATAAATACGGCTACTAAAAATAAGTTTAAGGCTATTATTCCGTCCAATGATTTCCCTCAATATGAGGGATTCACCTCCAAGTAAAATTTATATTAAGGTTGCACGAGTGACGTTCCGGTGACGGCTCGTTCTTCCGATCGCCATTGCCTCCAAATTTCCCTGATTGTTGTTTTCAAAGGTATAAAATTGGTTTGCAAACGCGAACGCTACGCTTCTTCAGAATCGATTCCGTCCCCTACACTGCTACGTTGCCAAAACATTTAAATTCTGAGGGCAGTAGCCAAATGGGCAGTCATACCCTAGATTACAGTCATGATCGAACCAACATCACGCCAGGTCACTGGCAGATTCATCGACCTCAGTACCGTTTACACGTTCAAGCAGAACCTGCTTAATGTGAAAATTTTCTGCGTCCACAACGGTCCAGACATAATCACCGTGTTCTACCGTATCGCCTTGTTCCACACCGACACCCTTCTGGAACTGAATCCATCCAGCCACGGTATCCATTTCTTCATTACCTTCAAATACAAGCCCAAACTGTCGCTCCAACTCATCCAGCAGCACCCGGCCGTTAATGAGATATTGGTTCTCTCCGGTTATCTGAATGTCTGCAACTTCATCAGCATCGAACTCATCCCGAATCTCGCCGACAAGCTCCTCCAGAATATCCTCCATTGTAATGATTCCCGAAGTACCTCCATATTCATCCACGACCACAGCCATGTGCACGCGTTCCTGTTGCATCTTGATCATCGCATCCTGGATACTTGTAACTTCAGAAACGAAGGGAATCTCCCGAACAAAATCGATAAGTTGGTGCTCCCTAAGGGCAACCATGTCAGGCAAAATCTTTTTCACATTCACAACACCGACAATTCGGTCCTTGTCCCCATCCTCGATGACGGGATAACGTGAATAATTATGCTCATCCAATATTGGAATGATATCGTCATAAGTCATATTCTGATTAAGTGTCACAAGCTCTGTCCTCGGAACCATGATGTCTTTGGCATCACGCTCATCGAACACGAATACGTTTTCCAGATACGAAAGCTTGGTCTTGTTGTTCTCGTCTCCTTCATAACTCTGGTTCATGATGATTTTGATCTCATCCTCCGAGTAGGCCTGTTCATGTCCGGCAGGCTTCACGCCAAATGCCCTAAGAAGCACGCGGGATGCACCATTGAGCGCCCAAATGAAGGGATACATAATTTTTCCGAACCAATATAGCGGCGGCGAGAGCAACAGCGTCAATTTTTCCGAAAATTGAATCGCCATCGTTTTGGGAGCCATCTCCCCAACCACAACGTGCAGGAACGTGACAAGGATAAAGGCAATCGCATAGGAAGCAACCGCCGATATGGAAGCTGATACGTCCAGATAATTAAATACCGGGTATAACAACCTTTCAACGGTTGGCTTACCGAGCGCTCCCAATCCAAGGGCAGTTACGGTAATACCGAGCTGACAGGCTGACAGATAATAATCGAGGTCCGAGACTACTTTTTTGGCCAATATGGCTTTTTTATTCCCCTCGGCAACCAGTTGATCCACTCTTGATGTACGAATCTTAACCACAGCGAACTCAGATGCAACGAAAAATGCGGTCAATGCAATCAAGATAATGAGTAATACAATATTTAATATGGTGATTATGTCCAATGATTTCCCCGCTTCTCAGGGATTCACCTCCAGAGATAGTTACAGCGTCATTGGTTAACTTCGTTAACCATTCAACAGCTGATTGACGTTCAATATGGCGTATGCCTTATATGAAATCGAAAAGATAAAGTGTGTATAGGTTGTACTTTGACCTTGTAAAATTGCAAAACAGGAATTCAGGATGAAGTCAATCACTTATAGAAACTACTTCACTAAAAACAGGGTTCCCCCTCATGCTGTCATTGTTTCTCGATTTACTCCACCAAAATTCTCCATTTGGACAGTTTACAATATCGCCTTCCCAATAGATATCCACCTCCCCTCTTATTCATTCCTGTTTCAGAAAAGTATAACATGTTCTACGCCAAACCATCCAGTTGCACGTTATGGTTTGGAATATAGATTATAAAATGAGTTCACAAAATAAACTTTTATGTATGTGGTCTTTCTCGCATCTACAGTTCATTTTATGTGATATGGTTCACATAATTAGTATAGACCAGTTTATAGAAATGGTACCCTTTACTTTAGTCGATTAAACCTGCTACAGGCCTTTATTTACAGCCATTCTTCTTTGCCGTATCCGGACTGCGACACGTCCAGCAATTACACCATAATCATGTATACGTTGAAAAGGACCCGCGGGATGCAAACACCTTTTTCGGTGTACATCTTTACGGGCCCTTAGGTTTCACTTTATCAAGTTACAATTCATTAGAATTAGTTATACCAACGCTTTGGCAGCAATATCAGAACGTTGATGTTTACCGTCAAAATGGATACGTTCCGCTTGAGCGTAGGCTTTGTTTCTAGCTTCGGCAATATCAGAACCAAGACCCACAACGCCTAGAATTCGTCCACCATTGGTGACCCATTCTCCAGATTCATTGCGTGCTGTTCCAGCATGGAATACCACTGCTTCGTCGACTTGATCCAGTCCTTCAATGACAACACCTTTTGCATATGGACCAGGATAGCCTCCAGATGCAAGCACCACACATACAGCGGCTTCGTCGCTCCATTCAATCTCGATATCCGCCAATTTCCCGTGCACAGTTGCCCAGAAAATGTCGAGCAGATCACTCTTCAGACGCGGCAATACAACCTGTGTCTCGGGATCACCGAAGCGCGCGTTGAACTCAATCGTTTTGGGTTTACCATCTGGTGAAATCATCAGCCCGGCAAACAATACACCTCGGAACGGGCGCCCTTCGGATACCATCGCTTTGGCTGTTGGTTTGATAATCGTCTCTACCGCTTCTTCAATAATGGAGGCTGGAATGTGTGGCAATGGTGAGTACGTACCCATTCCGCCCGTGTTTGGCCCCTGATCATTGTCGAATACCGGTTTGTGATCTTGTGCAGCAGCCATCGGACGAACGGTCTCCCCATCGACAAAAGCCAAAATCGACATTTCCTGACCTGCCAAGAATTCTTCGATGATGACTTTGGCTCCTGCTTCACCAAATACTTTCTCCACCATAATGCTGCGGAGTGCCTGGTCAGCCTCATCACGGGAATAGGCTACGGTAACGCCTTTTCCAGCCGCCAACCCATCGGCCTTGATTACCACAGGGATGGCCTGCTCATTCAGATAAGTCTGCGCTTGCTCGTAATTGTCGAACTTCTCATAGGCTGCAGTCGGAATATTGTATTTGTGCAGCAGGTCTTTCATGAACGTTTTGCTGCCCTCAATCTCTGCTGCATTGCGGCGTGGTCCAAATACCGGAATACCTGTTTTATCAAAAGCGTCCACAATGCCGTCTGCGAGCGGATCGTCTGGCCCAATAACAACCAATCCCACGTTAAGCTCCACGGCGAGTGCCGTCAGTTTATCGAATTCATTTACCGCAATCGGATGACACTCGGCGAGCTGCGCAATGCCCGCATTTCCTGGAGCACAATGAATCTTGCCTGCCTTCGGGCTTTTCGCCAGTGCCCATATGATTGCGTGTTCCCGGCCACCGCCGCCCACTACCAGAATATCCATTAGCGTTGTTCCCCCTCCGTGTATAACTGGTTTTGTAATACTATTACGTGTTGAAATATCCTAAAAAAGAAGGGGTGTACCATAAGTCATAAGCATGACAGGCGACACCCCTTATTAAACCTTTTTCGCTCTAGTGTTTGAAGTGACGAACGCCAGTGAAGACCATGGCAATGCCGTATTCATTCGCTACTTTGATGGACTCTTCGTCCTTGATCGAACCACCTGGTTGAATAACGGCTGTAACTCCAGCTTTGGCTGCAAGTTCCAGTGTATCGCCCATTGGGAAGAACGCATCGGATGCCAGAATGGCTCCCTTGGCTAGTTCTCCAGCTTGTTCAATAGCAATCTTGGCTGCGCCGACACGGTTCATTTGCCCTGCGCCGACACCTACAGTCATGTCGTTTGCTGCAAGCACGATTGCATTGGATTTCACGTGCTTAACCACTTTCCAGCCAAACAACAGCTGTTTCAGTTCTTCTTCGGATGGTGCACGATCTGTAACTACCTTGAGCTCGCTTGCTTCAATAGAATGCACATCACTTTGTTGCACAATCATACCGCCGTCGATGGAGGTAACTACGAACTTACTCTCCCGATTACGGGCAGCGTTCAGTTCACCCGTTTTGAGCAAACGAATATTTTTCTTTTTGGTCAGGATGTCGAGTGCCTCTTGTGTAAAGTCAGGAGCCAGTACGATTTCCAGGAAAATTTCACTCAGTTTAGCCGCTGTATCGCTATCGATAATGCGGTTGGCTGCCACGATTCCACCAAAGATAGAGGTTGGATCAGCCGCATAAGCTTTTCCATAAGCCTCGTAGATGCTTTCGCCAATACCCACGCCGCAAGGATTCATATGTTTAACCGCCACAACTGCCGGTTCTTCAAATTCTTTCACAATCTGCAAAGCTGCGTTCGCATCGTTGATATTATTGTAGGACAACTCTTTGCCATGCAATTGCTCGGCTGTTGTCAACGTATCTTGGGCTGCCAGCGGTTTGCGGTAGAATGCCGCCTGCTGATGTGGATTTTCGCCATAGCGCAAATCCTGGAGTTTTTCGTAAGTAACCGTCAGACGCTCTGGCAGTGGATCACCGTTCAGGTTGGAGAGATAATCGGAAATAACTGCATCGTATGCCGCTGTATGGCGGAACACTTTTGCCGCAAGCCGTTTGCGTGTCTCGAGTGTGGTCTCCCCATTGCTGCGGACCTCTTCAAGCACCTTGCCATAATCTGCTGTGTCTACAACAACACTAACATAAGCATGGTTTTTGGCAGCAGAACGAAGCATGGTTGGACCACCAATATCGATGTTCTCGATTGCGTCCTCATACGTTACGTCCGGTTTGGCGATGGTGTCCTGGAACGGATACAGGTTTACAACAACGAGGTCGATATAGTCCAGTCCATTCTCCTCCATCTGGCGCTTGTGCTCTTCGCTGTCACGAACAGCCAATAAACCACCATGCACTGCTGGATGCAATGTTTTAACACGTCCGTCCATAATCTCCGGGAATCCGGTCACATCCGAAATTCCGATGACAGGTACGCCTTCCTTCGACAACAGACTGCTTGTACCTCCTGTCGAAATAATCTCCACACCCATTTGCGACAGCTCGCGGCAAAAATCCACGATGCCTGTTTTATCCCATACGCTGACCAGCGCTCTTTTGATACTCACAATATGCTCCTCCTTTAATGTCCCATGGCTTCGCGTTTCATGGCGAAACACAACCGATTTATTTCCCGAGAAATATCACAAAATGCGTACCAATTTTCGACTTCTGTTATACAAGTTGAACCAAGATGTTTACACGAGACACTCCGATGACAGAACAACCTTCTAATCGCAGTTATCCCCAGATTTTTGATTCCCTTTTCTTAAAGGGAAAATCCGGTGATAAAGCGTATGCTTCCGATGCAGCTTTCTTTCAGAAAGCTTTTAGGCGAACGCTTCGCTTCTTCAGGTTTTTTCTATCCTCTCCGTTAATGTGTAAAAAAATTTTCAACTTATATCAAACCGGTTTGTTAACAGTGACGTGACGTCCGTCTAACTGAACCAGACCTTGCGCAAACCAGGAAACAACCTCGGGGTATAACTGCTGTTCGGCCGCATGAATAGAACGGCTGATTGACTCAGGCGTATCATCTGGCAAAATAGGAACAGGGTGCTGGGCAATAATCGGCCCTGTATCCATTCCCCCATCCACAAAGTGGACGGTAACCCCGGTGATTTTAACGCCATATTCCAGTGCCTGCCCTATGGCATCTTTGCCTGCAAACGCTGGCAACAATGACGGATGAATGTTAATCAATCTTCCTGCATAGCGATCCACGACTACCGAAGTCAACAATCTCATGTATCCGGCAAGAACAACCAGGTCAATGTTTCTGGATTCAAGAACTTCCACGATCTCAGCCTCGTAGGCTTCGCGGGAATCATAATTTTTAGGAGTAAACAGATGGCATTCCACGCCTGCCTCCTGCGCCCGCTGCACCACACGTGCAGCCGGTTTGTCACATACCAGCAGATCTATGGATGCCCCCAGCCCTCCATTCCGTGCTGCATCAACCAATGCTTGAAAGTTCGACCCTTCACCAGAGGCAAATACAGCAATACGGTAGTTCGCCATTAAACATCCGCTCCCGTGAAGGTTACTCGCGCATCTCCTTCGGTCACACGTCCAATGATGTACGCTTCTTCACCCGATGCTTTCAGTTGTTCCAATGCTTCAACTGCGTCAGCTTCATTCACGACCAGCACAAGTCCGATCCCCATATTAAACGTGGTGAACATGTCGCGGTTCGAAACGGAGCCCTTTTCTTGCAACAGATTGAAGATTGGCAGAATCGGCCAAGAACCATAATCAATATCTACATTCACGCTGCTTGGCAGCATACGCGGGATGTTCTCGATGAAGCCACCACCAGTAATGTGGGCCATGCCTTTTACTTTTACCTTTTCAAGCAGGGACAGGAGTGGTTTTACATAGATTTTCGTTGGTTCCAGCAGTGCATCACCCAGCTTGCCGCCCAATTCAGCGACTTCATCCTGCAAGCCCAATCCGGCTTGTTCTAACAAAAGTTTGCGTACCAAGGAGAATCCGTTACTATGCACTCCGCTGGATGCAAGTCCGATCACTGTGTCGCCAGGAGAGATCGTTGTACCGTTAATGATTTTCGCTTTGTCCACAATACCTACGGTAAATCCGGCAATATCGTATTCACCCTCACTGTACATGCCCGGCATTTCAGCCGTTTCGCCACCGATCAGAGCACAGCCCGACTGATGACATCCTTCTGCGATTCCCGCAACAATGGCTTCGATTTTCTCCGGGATGACTTTGTCACATGCCAGATAGTCGAGGAAGAACAGCGGCTCTGCACCCTGTACCACAATGTCGTTCACACACATGGCTACCGCGTCGATTCCGATGGTATCATGACGGTCCATGGCAAATGCGATTTTCAGCTTAGTTCCTACACCGTCTGTACCGGATACAAGCACCGGCTCATCATATTTATCTTTGTTCAAACCGAACAGGGCGCCAAAGCCTCCCAGATCTGTCATCACTTCCGGACGGAAGGTACGCTTCACGTGTTTTTTCATCCGTTCAACCGCTTCGTTGCCTGCCGCGATATCGACGCCGGCGTTTTTGTATGCTTCGGACAAGTGGAATCAGCTCCTTATTTTTCGCCCCTCCTAAATCCTCCCGCCCGGGAGGACCCCATAGGACCTTGGCAGGCCCTCTGGACACCCGCCAAACAAGCGGTGCAGGGGTGGCTGGTATGATCTTGCTATGGTTGGTTCGTTCGTGTGCTCGCGTGGTTGTTCGCCGATTCCGCTGGCCGAAGGCCATCGGTCGGCGAACCCCGCTCGGCTGCGCTGCGGGGCAAGCCCGCGGGGGCAGCTGCTTCGCTTGGCTGCCCGGCCCCTGTTGCTCCGCAAGGCGGGGCTAAGGGCCGGGCTGCGCTCGGGGGCAGCTGCTTCGCATTGCTGCCTTGGCCCCTGTTGCTTCGCAAGGCGGGGCTAAGGGCTCGGGCTGCGACCGGAGGGCAGCTGCTTCGCCTGGCTGGCCTGGCCCCTGTTGCTCCGCAAGGCGGGGCTAAGG
>NZ_LGRP01000069.1:0-8242 GCF_001636635.1 Paenibacillus sp. O199 | reverse complement strand
CTGCGGCAGAACTGGGATGTCCTCTGATCCTAATGCACAACCGGCAAGAACGAGACTATACCAACTATTTGGTTGATGTAGTCCGTAATCTTGAGGAGAGTATACAGATGGCGCTAGAGGCCGGAGTACATCCCGATCAGATTATTCTGGACCCGGGCATTGGCTTCGTGAAAGATCTGAACGAAAACCTAGTGCTCATGTCATCGCTCGGGTTGCTCAATGAGATGGGCTATCCCGTTCTGCTTGCCACCTCGCGTAAAAGGTTCATCCAGAACACCTTACAGGTACAGGCGGATGATGCGCTGGAGGGTACAGCCGCTACGGTTGCTTTTGGCATAGCCCAAGGATGCCAGATGGTCCGGGTTCATGATGTGAAGCCGATTCGGCGCACAGTGGACATGTGTGATGCCATGTTGTATGCATCTCCAGGCTTGCGGAGGAAATGATGCTGGCGGGTCAAGTGACCCGTGCAGTGGAAGCGCAGCGTTTTGCAATAAGAACAAACATCGAACCATGAATTCAGTATATATAGAGGGCAGGCGGAACTTATGGATAGAATGGTAATGCATCGAATGGAGTATTACGGATATCACGGCGTATTTGCCGAGGAACGGAAGCTGGGGGCGCGTTATTATATTGATTTGGAGATCGATATGGATCTGGGTGAGGCTGGGCGTAACGATGATTTAACCAAAACCATCAATTATGCGGAGATCCATGAGCTGGTCAAACAGATCGTTGAAAATAAATCATTCCAGTTAATTGAAGCTTTGGGCGAACATATTGCATCTTCTTTACTAGACACTTATACTATTATCAATGCACTGACAGTCAAGGTGACGAAGCCGCATCCGCCTTTCGATATTCATTTTGGGGGCGTAACTGTAGAGCTTCGCCGCACAAGAAAGTGAGAACCGATCATGATTGCACATTCGACCTCTGAATCTTCAGAGGCTTATATTGCTTTAGGGGCTAATTTGGGTGACCGGGAACAGACGCTGCTTGAGGCGTTAACGTTGCTGGATGCACATCCTCATATATCTGTCTTGCGCTGTTCTGCGCTATATGAAACGGAGCCGGTAGGTTATGTGGACCAGCCAGCGTTTCTGAATATGGCAACTGCGGTACAGACTACACTTTTGCCGGAGCAGCTGCTCACGGAACTGCTGGATATTGAAACACGGCTTGGGCGGGTTCGTGATATCCGTTGGGGCCCTCGTACAGTCGATTTGGATCTGCTTTGGATGGATGGAGAGACGAGTGATACCGAACGGCTGCAATTGCCGCATCCACGGATGGGTGAACGGGCGTTTGTATTGGTGCCACTGGCTGATATCGTAACCGAAGATGAGCATTCAGGTTTGTATACCTTTGTACAATCATCGTTGTCTGTACTGGATGGAAAGGATGGAATACAGCTTTGGAAAACGTGCAATTGGCCAATCGAATCCGGGCTTTCCGGAAGCTGAAAGGTTTAACACAACAGGAACTCGCTGCTGAGACGGGCATATCGCTGGCCATTCTGGGTATGATTGAACGAGGCAACCGCAAAGTAGTTGAACGGGAGCTGAATCTAATTGCCGGGGTGCTGTCGATCAGCATTGAGGAGTTACAGGGGAACTAAGGTCGCTTTTTACTAATAAGAAAATATCGTCATTATTCGTTTATTTTATACAAACTAAAACACAACCAGGATTCATGCAAGAGTCGGATTTAAAAAGGAGTGGAACGACTACCATGCTTAAAATTGGTGACATTGAAATGAAAAACCAGGTTGTACTTGCGCCGATGGCTGGCGTGTGTAATCCGGCTTTTCGTCTGATCGCAAAAGAATTTGGAACAGGCCTCGTATGTGCGGAGATGGTTAGTGGCAAAGCCATCGTGCATGGTAACAAGCGTACACGTGAGATGTTATTTGTAGATGAGCGTGAGAAACCGCTGAGCCTGCAAATTTGGGGGGGAGATCGTCAAGCCCTCGTAGAAGCAGCCAAAATTGTGGACAAAGAAACCAATGCTGACATCATCGACATCAACATGGGATGCCCTGTGCCAAAAGTGACGAGCTGTGATGCAGGTGCACGCTGGTTGCTTGATCCGAACAAAATTTATGAAATGGTATCCGCTGTTGTGGACGCTGTAGATAAGCCCGTTACAGTCAAGATGCGGATCGGCTGGGATAACGAGCATATCTACGTAGTTGAGAATGCACTTGCGGTTGAACGTGCTGGCGGACAAGCGGTAAGTGTTCACGGCCGTACACGTGAGCAGCTCTACACAGGCACAGCGGACTGGTCACACATCAAAAATGTCAAAGAGGCTGTCTCCATCCCGGTTATCGGGAACGGAGATGTATCTTCACCGGAAGATGCCCGTCGTATGTTGGATGAAACGGGTTGTGACGGAGTTATGATCGGTCGTGCCGCCCTGGGTAACCCATGGATGTTGTATCGGACCATTCAATACTTGAGTTCCGGCGAACTGCTTCCTGACCCGAATGGGGAAGAGAAGATTCGGGTTGCCATTTTGCATATGGACCGTCTGATAGCACTGAAGGGTGAGGCTGTTGCTGTTCGCGAGATGCGTAAACACCTGGCTTGGTATCTGAAAGGTCTGAAAGGATCTGCCCGTATCAAAGACGTTATTATGGAAGAAACCAAGCGTGATGAGATGGTGCACATTCTGGAGAACTTTGTAGGCCAGCTGCATATGGAAGGCAATCTGGAGTCAGAACCAGCAGTAGCCGAAAATGCTTCCTGATCTGCTGCTGTAAAACGTTTACAGCTATAGGGGGCGTAACATTGACTTTTCGAGACCGTTACCCTATAATTTCACAGTATAAATTCGCCATGTGCGTCATAAGGCTAGTGCATCAGGAGGAACGTTCTGTTTCTCCGGAGAACTTCATATAGTTTTGAAGATGTATGCGGGCGGAGCTCTGTAAACAGCACTGGTTCCGTTGCCGTGCAATCAAATTATTCCCATGACAGGAGAATCGGTTGAGATGAGCGATAAGGAAGTTATCCTTACACCAGAGGGTCTTAAGAAGCTTGAAGAAGAACTGGAAATGCTGAAATCAGTGAAGCGCCGCGAAGTGGCTGAACGGATTAAGGTAGCCATCGGGTATGGAGATATTAGTGAAAACTCCGAATACGAAGACGCGAAGAACGAACAGGCTTTCATTGAAGGCCGCGTTATTACGTTGGAGAAATTGCTTCGGAACGCACGGATTATCAACAGCGACGAGATCGATACCGAAGCTGTAAGCGTGGGTGCAACAGTCACTGTAGAAGATCTGGAGTTCGGTGATATCACGGAATATACGATTGTAGGTTCTGCGGAGTCCAATCCGCTGCAAAACAAAATATCGAACGAAAGCCCTGTTGGCAAAGCCATTCTGGGCAAGAAAAAAGGTACGGTTGTTGATGTAAGTGTGCCTGCTGGCGTAATTCAATATAAAATTGTAGACATCAAAAAGTAATATAAGCAATGAAGCAGTCGGGTACGGAGACAAAAGCTTCCTTAGGGAAGCTTTTTTCAACATTTGAGGCAGAATACCTCTGAAGATGCCTGCAATGTAAATAAGGAGATGAATATAGATCATGACGGATGAAGTCTTGAATCAGGAAACCGAAACCGAACTAAGTGAGCTTTTACAAATTCGCCGCGACAAATTGGACGAGCTCCGCAAATTGGGGATCGACCCTTTTGGCCAAAAATACGTACGTACGGAAGAAGCCGGCTCCATTCTGAAGAAGTATGAAGAACTGACCAAGGAAGAGCTGGAAGAGAAGCACATCGAAGTCAGTATTGCCGGACGGATTATGGCGAAGCGGGGAATGGGTAAAGCGAGCTTTGCACATATTCAGGACCTGAGCGGCAGAATCCAGATCTATGTTCGTCAGGATACTGTACCGGAAGACAAATACGCCGCGTTCAGCCTGCTCGATTTAGGGGATATTGTAGGTGTCTCTGGGGTAATCTTCAAAACCAAGACAGGTGAAACTTCGGTTAAAGTTCAAAATCTCGAAGTATTGTCCAAGTCACTTTACCCACTTCCGGATAAATATCATGGACTCGCGGATGTAGAGCTGCGTTACCGCCAGCGCTATGTTGACCTGATTATGAATCGTGAAGTGCAGCAGACCTTCATTACTCGTTCCAAAATCATTCAGTCGATGCGCCGTTACCTAGATTCTCTGGGCTATCTGGAAGTCGAAACTCCGACGCTGCACACCATCGCTGGTGGTGCCGCTGCGCGTCCATTCATCACGCATCATAATGCGCTTGATATGGAATTGTACATGCGGATTGCGATTGAGCTTCACCTGAAACGTCTGATTGTAGGCGGTCTGGAGAAAGTATATGAGATCGGCCGTGTATACCGTAATGAAGGGATGTCGACACGTCATAACCCTGAGTTCACAATGATTGAACTTTATGAGGCATATGCCGATTATCAGGATATTATGCGTTTGACTGAGAATCTTGTTGCTCACATCGCACAGGAAGTGCTTGGTACGCAAGTTATCCAATATGCAGACTATCAAGTGGATCTTACACCAGAATGGCGCCGTGTAACGATGGTAGACGCGGTTAAGGAAGTTGTAGGCGTGGACTTCTCCGTGCACATGACGAACGAGGAAGCTCATCGTTTGGCGAAAGAACATAAAGTTCCGGTTGAAAAGCATATGACATTTGGTCATATTCTGAATGCATTCTTCGAACATTTTGTAGAAGAGACATTGATTCAACCAACCTTTATTATGGGGCACCCGGTTGAGATTTCTCCGCTGGCGAAGAAGAGCGATGCAGATCCACGTTTCACGGACCGCTTCGAGCTGTTTATCGTTGGACGTGAGCATGCAAATGCATTTACGGAGCTGAATGATCCAATCGATCAACGTCAGCGCTTTGAGGCACAATTACTGGAGAAAGAACACGGGAACGACGAAGCACACGAAATGGATGATGATTTCATCCGTGCGCTTGAATATGGTATGCCACCAACAGGTGGACTGGGGATCGGTATCGACCGTCTGATCATGTTGTTGACCAACTCGCCGTCTATTCGTGACGTACTGCTCTTCCCGCATATGCGTCCTCGTACACAGGATTAAATAAGGAACGTTTAACTCGTTCATAATAGAAGAGGAACCTGCCGTTCAGTATGATACTGGTGGCAAGTTCCTCTTTAGGTTTACATAGGCATTGAAAGTAACAGATTCGTCGAAACAACATGTCTTACCAAAGTGTGGTGACAGAATTTGTTCGCCTACCTGCTTGTATTATGTTAAAAGAGGTGCCCTCCATGAAGTTTAGGCTTCACATTGCTAAATTCCTATCACCCCCATTGATTCTGGTTGGTGGTTTTATGCTTATTATCATGATCGGTACGATTCTGCTCATGTTACCTATCTCCAATCAAAGCGGCGAGCATTTGGCGTTTATTGATGCGCTTTTTACTTCTACCTCTGCTGCATGTGTAACCGGGCTGGTCGTTGTGGATGTAGGGACGACTTTCAACCTGTTTGGTCAAATCGTGATTATGGTGCTTATGCAGCTAGGTGGACTTGGCTTCATGACCATCGCAACGTTGTTTGCATTAGTATTGGGTAAGCGTATCTCGCTAAAGGACAGGCTTCTGCTGAAAGAGGCTATCAACGCTGACAGTATGGAAGGCATTGTACGTATTATCCGCAAAGTGCTCATTTTTTCGTTTACCATTGAAGGGGTGGCTGCTGTTATATTGGCACTACGCTGGGCAACGGAGATGCCCTTTTGGCAGGCGGTATACTATGGTGCGTTTCACTCGGTTTCATTATTTAATAATGGTGGTTTCGATCTGTTTGGCAACAGTTTTCAGTATTATACAGGGGACTGGTTGTTTAACCTGACAGCTTCCGTGCTGGTTGTATCGGGTGGACTCGGCTTTGTGGTGCTGAATGATTTGTTTGAGTTCCGCAAGCGCCGTCGCTTATCGTTGCAGTCCAAACTGGTATTGTCCGTATCAGGTGCACTGATTGGTATTGGAGCAATTGTACTGTTTGTATTTGAGTTCACCAATGGACACACACTGGCGTCTCTAAGTTGGAGTGAAAAGATATACGCCTCGTTCTTCCAATCGGTCTCTACACGTTCGTCGGGTACGAGCACCATTGATATTACCGAGATGAGGCAGGCCACTCAGTTCTTCTTCATTCTGTTGATGTTCATTGGGGCATCTCCGGGATCAACCGGGGGTGGGATCAAGACGACAACGTTCCTGATCATGATTGGAGCGGTGTATGCCATGATTCGTGGCAATAAAGATATTGTATTTTTCCGTCAGCGTGTTCCGAAAGATTTGCTGATGAGAGCATTGACGATTATTATGGTTTCCTTGATCATATTCATGGTTGTAGTAATGCTACTACTTACCACAGAGGATGCACCGTTCCTTTCACTTATGTTTGAAGCGGCCTCGGCGATTGGGACAGTAGGTCTGTCGGTGGGAGTAACACATGAATTAACGGTATGGGGAAAAGTGATTATCGCCTTCACGATGTTTATCGGACGTATTGGACCACTAACCATTGCATACGCGCTTCGTCCGCGCAAAGAGAAAAAGCTGTATCGCCATCCGGAGGGCCGGATTATTATTGGATAAAAAGAAAAACCGTCACGCATCTAGGACTAACCCTATCATGGAATAGGTTAGTTACAACTAATGCCTGACGGTTTTTTTGTTTCATAGAAGCAATTACTTGTTTCTTGCTGGTACGAAGGATTGAGCTGTATTTAATTATGTGATCGAATGTTATTCTGCATCCCGGCATAACGTTGCAAGATGTGTGGTAAGGATGTTCTCCATAATCTTGGTGTTCATCTGGTCAGGACGAAGAATCGCATGAATACCCAAACCGTCGACCAGTGCGTACAGCCTTTCAATTTCCAGTTCCTTGTCGATGTCTGTTCGGCAGAGATTGAGTTCCATGAGGTAGGTGATAACTTTAGCCATCGCGTGTCTGAGTTCATCATATACTTTGTCGGCATGCTCTTTGAGAACAGGGTCAGTCTTGGACTTGGCTGTAAAAGCGTACCACACCTCCATTTCGGCCATTTTTTCATCCGTACTTGGCAAGAGTTCTAACAACAGAAGCTTCATATTCTCCAAAGGAGATGCATCAAAGGAAATCTGTGTGATTCGATTCGATACACGTTCGGATACCAGATTCATTGCGTATAGGAGTAGTTCTGATTGGGTTGAAAAGTAGTGGCGCATAGACCCGGCCGATATTCCAGCTTCTACCGCAATATTTCGAACGGAGGCCTGTTCCATGCCATCTCTTCGGATGACACGCCAAGCCGCTTCGGCTACGAGCAGACGTTGTTTATCGTGATCAACTATTTTAGGCATAAAAAGATTATATCATTGTTGATTATTATAATACAAACGTGTTAAATTATATTTAATACATTCGTATTATAAAAGGAGTGGATCGTTTGATTGCCTATTTTATTATTGGATGTGAGATTGCCTTCTGGGTATTTGTCGCTTCAGGTCTAAGTGTGCGTTATCTGTTTGGGATGAAACGGACAGGGGTCGCGCTGTTAATGGCAACGCCCATTGTGGATGTTCTTCTTATGGTAGCGACGGTGATGGATCTTCAACGGGGTGCTACGGCAAGTATGGTTCACGGCATTGCAGCTATATATATAGGTGTGAGTATTGCTTATGGTCATCAGATGATCGCTTGGGCTGATCGTTATTTCCTTTACTGGTTTAAGGGAGGGGATAATCCTCGGAGCAGCAAGGTGTATGGTAGCGAGCATGCTAGTCGTGAAAGAGTGGGATGGCTTAGACATCTATTGGCTTGGGGCATAGGTAGCTTGTTCTTGCTCGCGATGATCTGGTGGATTGGGGATACGGAGCGTACTGCGGCATTTTCTAATCTCATAAGAGTATGGGGGATTATACTGGGGATCGATTTTATAATCAGCTTCAGTTATAGCTTATGGCCGCGAAAGATGCCTGTGGAGAAATTGAAGTAACATATAATCGGATAGGGCGGGAGGAACATGCGGATTATCCATGGAGGAAAGGTGAATCACATGTTCTGGGAAGAGAGTGTTTAATAAGGATTGAAGGGATCTTAAATAACTCCGGCATTAAGTGAATAGCTATACGAGAGACTGAATATAATTTATTGAAAATAAAGCTTGTGTTCCGGATCTGTACATGGTATATTCTAATTCCGGCCAA
>NZ_LGRP01000041.1:0-41877 GCF_001636635.1 Paenibacillus sp. O199 | reverse complement strand
CTTGCCTGTGCCCGCCGTTTTCAGATAAGCCGATTTCCAGCTGTCCCATTTCGCTTTCACGGAGCTATCCATCGCACTTTGCGTAACATGGTTAGGCTTGATCGAGCCGCTGGTATATGTCGTTTGCTGCGGAAACGGCTTGTTTGGAGCGGCGAAAGCAAAGCTCGCCGGAATCAGAAGAAAAGCGAGACAACACATCATAACAGCCTTGCTGCTAACCGAAAATCCCCTATTTTTTCTCATAAATTTACGCTCCTTTTAGGTCCAAATGGGTTTTGATCCATGACATAACCTTTAAGCCTAAAATTCAATGCAGCATCTTGATGGAGAAACCATGATTCGATACTCGCGAGACACAATCACCTCCGCCTTAAAGTTAAAGCGCTTTAACTTTTAAAACGCTTACATTTATTTTAAATGCTTTTCTAATATTTGTAAATAGACATTTCTGAGATTGAATCTAAAGTCCTGAATCGACATTTGACAGTAAAAAAAAACGGGAATCAATGCACGGGGGTTTCTTACCGTAATTAATATCAAGCCTTCATTCACTCACGTATAGACGACTACTTGCTTCTTCGCAGGCATACAAAAATCCCCTCAAGCTTCCAGTGCCAGTGCTTGAGAGGGATTTTATACGATCTCTTTTTTCACTATTGTCTATCATGTGGAGAGAATACCAAACTCCCATATAAGGAGCTATAATTATATTATTTTCGTACCACTGTATATCCTTTATCTTTCAGCAACTTCACAATCCCATGATCACCCAAGTAGTGCGCTGCACCAACAACGATGAAATACTCTTCACCTTTGCCGTTTTTCAGGTAACCATCGATCTTATCAGCCATTCCAACATTACGGTCGATCAGCATTGCTTTGTTGTATTCTTCATCATCAGAGAAGCTGTTCGTCAGCTCCAACAGTTGTTCGTCATTCCCTGTCTTCCACATTTCGGCCATTTGATTCACGCTGTCATCCAACACATCAAAATTGTCCAAAGTCGCTTTCAATGTTTTCTCTTGCAGCTCCTTGGAGAAGTCATTGAACATTCCCAATTGAGATTCATAGGATTCCAACTCGATTACCGGAAGTTTGCGCTCAATTGCCTTCTGTATGAAGTATAGGTCAACCCCCGAAGAAGCTTCATAGCCCGCTTTCATGGATTTCAGGCTGGCCAGTGTGCTCTCCACTACCCAAGGCTTAAAGGTATCCAGTGCATTCGCTTCCAATCCATTCTTCTTCAGAATGTCTCCCACCTGAGCATACGTCTCCCTGGAGATGTGATCTTTCAGTGTTGTGCCATCCTGATACGAGCCCAGATCCAGAACAATCTTCTGCTGCGCTTCGTCAGCCGCTTTGCTGATATCGATCTCTACGCCTAGGTAATCCGCCTCGGCAAAGGCTTCTTCAAACTCCTTACGCAATGGATAAAAGCTTTCATCCGCAATATGCATAGAACCTACCAGGTACACGGTGTTGCCGTTGCTTTCGACTTCCCACATGAAGCCACGTCCACCGGTTTGAACAGTTTCTGTTTTGCCACCTTTGGAAACCAGTAGCACTGTGCGTGTAGTAGCATCCCAACGGACCTCATAACCAGTTGCATCCCCTACAATACGGATAGGAGCGTATGTTACGCCATTAATACGTGTAAGCTTGCTCTTCAACGTAATCGTCTTGCCGTTAACGACGGCTGTAATTGTATCATCCGTTGCTGTCGTCAGCTTCACGTCCATTGCGTTCAGCGTGGAGCGTAGCGGCACAAGTGTTGTTCCTTTATCGTTAATCGGTGCACCTGCCGTATATTCAACCGTTTCGTCATTCACCTTTACCGATGTCTCTTGCGGAGAGGCCATAGCCGGTACTGCGGATGCGAGCAAACCTACGGAGATCGTCAGAGACAAGAGCATGCGTTTCCAGTTTTTCATATTATGTATTCTCCTTTAAGCAATATAGTAATTTGAATAAAAGATATTTTGATTATTATGAATTTAGCAGAGAAGATGCTCCTCTTTAAAGCATAGCACCTTCTCTGCTTTAATTACTCAAGCCAATTCCGTTCCGGATCATGAAGGTTCTATTGAACCACTAATTTAAAATTGAATACAGTGTTGTGTGTTGTCATAATTAATGAGAAAAATCATGGATAATGCCTTATAAATCAAGTCATTTTTTCATATTTACCGAGAGTAACTTAACGCTAACGTTATAGAATCTCCATCTTTTTCACAAATGCTGAGAAAAACAGCAAATCCTCATTTGTATATTTATGCATAAAATTGTTGACGAATTAAACCGGATAATCCTAAGGTACCAATAGCAAAAGACCGCTCTCTTTTTACTTTGAGAAGCGGTCTTTTGCTATTGTTTTAAATTTAACTCATATATCCAATTTATTAACTGTTTATATTAGTAATTGTCTCTATCTTATTGCGTTATAAGTAATGAGACTGTTCATTAGAAGGAAGACTGTCATTAGTAAATAAAAATGATAAGTGGCTTATTCAAGCTGACACTTTCGATACCGAAGCCTACGAGAAACTTGTCCCACAAAATAAAAAATAATTCTATTGAGTATAGTAAATCTTAATTTTAGGTCCAAGTAAATTGCGATATTAGCAATGCTTGGGCCTTTACTCTTACCAGTTCATTATCTTCAGGAATAAATCCCAACGCCTACTATTCTTCTAACCTAACTCCTGCTTCACATGAGGGTGATGATCTATAAGATACAGTCGATCGATTCGTAAGGTGTACTTTTTACTTTTCACATCCTTGATCACATCAATCAAAGAAAACTCGTTCGCTTCAGCAGTTCTACTCAAGTAACTCAACAAAGACTCATTGTGGTTTGGTTTCAATCGTATAAGATACACCAACTCACTCCTAATCTACTTCACTTCGTAGGGATGACCTCGGAAATCAAATCTTGAGCAAGCATTCGAGAACCACTAATTCCTTTAAGGTACTTAAGAGGACCTTCAGCGGTTGCAAAACTATTCCTTTGGGCCTCTTTCATCTGATGACTATACAACTAAAGAATGGTTCAACCACTACTCTTACGGAGATATAACGATAAAGCTTGCCCAGTATCCCACTAATGGTAGCGGGACTGTATCTATCGAGTATACTTTGAGAGCTTCTGAAAAAAATAGCATACCAATCGCTGGTAACTATTCAAGTGCTACTAAAACAATAACTTTTTCCAATGTTCAAGCGGGTACTTATGCTTTGCAAATAAAAAGTATTGGAACTACAACTGCTAGTGGATATGGATCAATCAATGATTAAGTAAAACAAGAAGGCCAAGAAGGAGCCATTGTCGAAAACAATGGCTCCTTATTTATGAAGTGAAATTACTATTTTGATGAACTTGATGGAACATCAGTATCAGTCGGGTTTTCATCATTTAAGGTTTTATTTAAGAGCAACGAATTGGGATAATTTTTAAGAAATTCTGCTTCATCTACTTTTTAAAAAAACTCGCCTTCAAAAATTAGTTGATTCGTATTAGGCCCGATTTGATCTAAATTTCTTGCTATCTCCGATTCCTTAAAGATACTTTTTTCATCTGCTCGCACGAACATGCCATGAGGTGTATATAGTTGACTATAATACCCTTTTGCGATTTTTGATTCTACGGATTCTACGTTTTTTACTGATTCTTCGGATTCTACGGATTTCACGTTATTTGTTGAAAAATTAGTGTTAACAGGATTTTCATCTGTCTTATTTACGGTTTCCATTTCTGAATAGGTGTCTGCTTTTGAATTCGATATTAATGCCACTCCTGAAATAATAATCACTGCAATGGCTATTAAATATATTTTTTTAAACATATTATCCTCGCCCTTCCTATAACAATAATTATTTCCTACTTTAAAACATTATATTCACCCAAATGTTGAACGAATCGATAAGGTCTGTTAAGGAAAAGATTCAACTATAAAATGTTTTATTTTCCTAATTTTATTATACTAGCATTTAAAGTGCATGTGAACATCAGTTTACGATAAAATGCATTTCCTTACGCATTAAATCTCAATTCTCCTCTAGGTATTATTATGTTCCATCCAACATGGACAACACGCCGGATAGCGATCGGGCGAATCAGAAGGTAAACCGTTCCATTTTGTTTCACCTGGAGGATATATGAACGTGTTATCAAAGAAGGGCGTTGTTTGCTGAAGAGATACTGAAAAATGGTGAACGTGTAGCTGCCCCGATACATAGGTATGAAGTAGAGTTATCTCACGGATGGTTCCCGGTCATTGACCTATCGTATATCTGAGTTCCGTTGAGTCTGTTGTGCCGAATAGCTGTACAATAATAAAGCCCGCCGGGAGTGAATCGGCGGGCTAACCTTTTCCTACAGAAGTAGACCCAATGTCTACAATAATATGATATGTACCTCTTGAGAATAAGTGCAAATTTTAACTTGATTAAAAAATAATCTTCCTGTTATTTTGAAATAAAAGCAGCCGATCATTTTGGTCAGCTGCTTTGTTTGTTGTATGAGCTATCGTTTCCCGTTAGTTTAATGAGCCTCTATTATGCATTTGAATAATTAATCCAGACCACTCCTGGTTAACCACGGAACGAAGGAGTACCCCAAGTACCCGAACAAGAACTTCGGCTCGTGCTCCTAGTTTGTATCCTCCCATAGTTGAACGGAAAAGAAGTATATTTATATACTAAAAGTGAGACCTTTACATCTAAAGTAATCTTCATCTTGTTTAACAAAAAATTCATAACGTCTCTTTAACCATTTAAATGACCTACTCATGATGTTTGTAATTATACGTGTATGATTGATCCGGTAGGACGTCCAAATGTTTTTTAAAATAATCCCAACCTTTATTTCGCCTGGCACACTATATAATTGTCAGGAATTACAGATGCAACTATGGAGGCAAAAGATGGATTCAATTAGTAAAAACGGAAAAGAAGCGGCGGAAGCGATTCGGAGCTATGTCAAACCGATTTTCGGTTTTGCCTTAAACCGGGTCAAGCAGCGGGCCGAGGCGGAGGATCTGGCTCAGGAGATAATGCTGCAGTTGTTGAAATCCTTCTCTGGGGTGCGGGACATTAGAAACCTTGACGCTTACGTCTGGACGGTTGCCCGATACACTTGGGTGAATTGGTTGAAAAAGCGTACGCACGCTCCCCAAGCGTTCGAAATCAACGGCATGTCCGAACTGTCTGCTGCCCCTTCCCGGGAGCCGCTTGACCGGCTGCTGGTAACCGAAGCTTACCGCGAGCTCCGCCGAGAAGTCGCGTTTCTGTCCGACATTCATCGCCGGATCGTGGTCATGCATTACTACGAAGAGCTTAAAATCGGCGATATCGCGATTGCTCTGAAAATTCCTGTCAACACAGTGAAGTGGCATTTGAGCGAGGCTAAAAAGAAGTTACGGAAAGGGATGAAACGTATGCGTGCAACAGGAACTTTAAGTGTCAATCCGGTCAGCATGGGGGAAATGGGCCATTCCGGTTCGGCCGGCAGACTGGGCGAAACCAACGATTTTCTTGGACGCGCCTTGGCGCAAAATATCGTTTACGCGGCTTATCACAAGGCGCGTACCGTACATCAAATCGCGGAGGAGCTCGGAATGCCGCCGTCTTTGCTGGATGGCGAAGTCCGGCACCTGGCAGAATACAATTTTCTCATCCAAACCTCTCCCGGCAAATATCAAAGCAATACCATCGTCTGGGACCTCTTCGAGTTGGCCGTAGCCGGTCATCAATTTTGGCAAGATTGCGCCGCCGAAGTGGCCGATGTTCATTTTGACTCGTTAATTGAAGTTCGCCGGCAAGTCGAGGATAGCGGAGTGTACATTCCGGACGGCGACTATAACTTCCTGCTCTGGACCTTGCTGCCCAAGAACGTCGAGGAGCAATCTTGGCGGAGCATGCCGGCGGGCGAAAACTTCGATGCGGTCGCACCAATGCGAAAGGACGGAGGTCAGTATATTGCCTATGCGGCGTTAAACCGGAGCCACGATGCCGATCCGGGTTTTGATTTGAGTAGTTACGTCACCTTCGGTCCGTCGCTCCGCTACGTCGAAGACACTCCCTTATACTTGTGGCAATTCAATACGTACTGGAGTGACCGCCAGATGGATTGGCGTTTCCTGGAATACCGAAATGTCGAGATTTGTCATGCGTTCCAACAAGGGGAACTGCCCGACAACGAAGAGAACAGCGAGCAATATTCGTTCCTGCTGGAGAAGGGGTACATCCGCAAGACGGAGGAGGGATACAAGTTCAATGCGGTTTGGATCGACTCTCCGCAAACGTTGGATCGGTTGAACAAGGCAATGCCGGATTTGTCCGCTCTGTATGCGCCTGCTGTCGGCAAGCTCTACGACAAAATGCTCAAGCTGTTCCTGCAAAATCAGCCGAAGCATTTGGAGCCACAGCTTGCTTACATGGTGAGAGGCAACACCGGCGGAGGCCGGCTTGTCGCTTATATTTTGAAGCATTTGGTCGATAACGGGAAGTTGAAACCGCCGTTGCCGCACCAGCAGAAGACGATCTCAACCTGGATGGGGCCGGTCAAGTAAGTCAGTTCGGAAATGTATATGAAGAAAGGCCGTTCCGGGCGGTGGCCATTTTTACACAAAACTCTGTCTGTCCAACGAAGTGATTAGGACATCGCTATTTCACGTGGCCCCCTCCTGAACGTATGGAAATGATCAAAAACTACCCATAACGCATGTGCGTCATGGGTAGTTTTTGATCGCAATCGTATCTGCCAGATTTCTCCTTTACCTTATGATTTTTATCTTTCTTGTCCGCAACCAACCGTGAGAGGCCAGATGCTCCACTACTCGGCAGATCTATTCAGCAAAACTGCCCGTTAGTTGAATGAATTTACGGGCAATATTGAATTTACATGGTTCCAATGTTATTATTCTTCAAATCCAATTATTAAAGCAACAATTGTGCAACCTTATTTAAATATACCGCTATAGTTATCATCATTGGAACAATCACATTTCTCTAACCAACACCAATATTCCTTACCTAGGATAGGACGGTATGCTTTAACTGAATAACTGAACTCCTTAGTTCTTTCTCTTGTTCTAGGTAAGCACACAACGCTTGAATAACCGACCTCTTTGGATTAGTCTGAGCAATTTCGCTATTCAACAATTGTAAAATCTCCTGCAATTCCTTACGGCGTTCAGCCCCCCCCTTCCAGACATCAATGATAGCAATCACTCTGCTGAGCAACTCTTCGGTGATCCGTTTTTTTTCTCTATTCCAGTCATTTGAGCCTGAATGAATAAATGTATCATATGCGCTTTGCCCGAGCAGCCCATTCGAACCTAACTTGGACATGTGGTTGACTAACGCATCCATTTTATCAACGATAAACCAAGCTGTATCCTCAATGGACAATAAATTCTCTTCGGAGATGACGCGCTGCAGATAATCTTTAATAAAAGACCGATAAATAAAGACCAAATCCCAGAGAAACGGCTTAATTCTAGGGCCGTAAACTTCTATAAGCCATGATCTGTGCCACTCCATCATTCGCTCGCGAACGTGATTCCTCAATTTGCTGAATGTTTCGTACTGCGTAATTGGCAGATCAATGAAATCCACCATAATATGACGATATTCCATGAAATACTGAAAACGAAATACAATCTGATCCACTAGTCTCTCCTGAGGGCTTCCCTTTCCGATATCTTTCAAACGTTCAGCCCGATCAAAATAAGCCATTTGGCAATGGTCGAAAACCTCACACAACAAATCCTCTTTAGAAGGGAAATATTTGTAAACGGAGCCCTTTGCTATGGAACAGTCCTGGGCGATTTCCTGAATGGATGTTCCCAGGTAACCTTTTTCTTTAAACATTTTAGAAGCCGAATAAATAATATCTTGCTTCGTTACGCTCATGCTCAAGCATCCCCTCTTGACAACTTTGAACCTATAGTACAAAATTATGAACACCAAGTCAATGAATAAAAGTTCAATTTTATGAACTTACTATTAAGGATGATCAAATTGAAATTGGAGTGTGATTAACATGAAAGAGCATTTATATCAATTTTCTAAAACGGCATTAATCGTAATCGACTTGCAGAAATGGATCGGAAACCAGTACGCCCCTCATTCAGCAGAACAAGTTGTCGAACGTGCCGCTGCCATGGTTCAAACTTTCCGTGAGGTTGGTGCCTTCGTTGGACTCGTACGTGTTTCTTCGAAAGATTTCAAAGATATGCCCCATCCGTTGCTGGATCAAGAACCGCCAGCGATCAATCTGGTACCTGGATGGGATGAAATTGTACCTGAAATTGGAGTCACTACTAACGACCATCTAATTACTAAGCGTCAGTGGGGTGCATTTTACGGGACGGATCTGGATCAGCAGTTACGCCGGAGAGGCATTACTACGATCATACTCTGTGGAATTGCTTCAGGGATCGGGGTAGATACAACGGCGCGAGAAGCATTTGCTCATGGGTATCAGGTGATTTTTGCAATAGACGCAATGACCGGATTCAGCGAGGCAGAACATGAGCACGTCAGCAAAGTCATCTTTCCACGTATCGGCCGAATCCGTACTACCGACGAGATTCTCGCTTGTGCAGCGCTTCAATCATGATCCACATAAAAGAACTTAATAGATGATAGGTCTGCTAACAAGCACTCATCGAGAATGATACAATGGTAACTTTTACGACACCGTTCTCTTAAGTTAAAGCAAAGGTACGCAACCAGGTACCTTTGCTTTGTGTTACTTTTCTAATCTGTTAGCACTTAGATCACTACCTAATTTTAGTTGGTTCACCATTCTATGTAATCCTATCTAGAGTTTAATAGTTGTTCCATGAACAGAGCTACCTTCGTCTGCTTAAAACACGGATTATTTAAGCCATTAAATAATTTGGACGTCCGTCGATTTTTTCGGGGCAGAAAGCTTTTGGCCCCTCTCATTAGTCTAGCCTTCAGTACAATAAGCTCTAGATCGTTGATGAACAGACTAATGGGTAGCTGCGCTATAAAATCACTATGCCCAACTTCATACCATAAATAAAAATGGTGTCGAGGATAATGTTCACAACCGCAGCGACAAATACCGTGAATAGCTGTTTTGCATATCCTTGTGCTGCAATTAACCAATCTAATCCCAGAGAAATGAGTACACCTAAAGTTCCAAAAAGCTAAATGTTTAAAAATTCATTAGCGAATGATAAAATCTCATTACTGGCACCAAATAGTCTTAAGAATGGTGCATTAAACAGAAGAAACACAGTTGTTATTAGCATGGATGCCATGAGTATCATAGAAAAACGACAACCAAGCAAGTCTTCCTCTTTGTTATGCTCCCCTTCTCCCATTTTTATAGAAGTAACGGAGCACCACCAGTTCCAAATAAAACTGCTCAGGAACATCCTATTAAATACGCTCACAATATAAGGTGAAAATAGCTTCGTCTCTGGCAATGCAAACAAAGCACAAGTCTTAACGAATAAATGTACAATTATCTATTATACACATTTCAATTGGGATTACAGGTTCCAGTAGAAATACTTGCGTGCATTGAAGCTCGTATCGTGATCATAATTCAGCCTTTAGCGTCTAGTCACTCAAAAGAGCTCCACTACCTATATTTAGATATACATCTAATCGGAAATCGGACTATGTTCTTGTCCCTCGACAAATGTTCATCTCAAGTTATTCGTCTTTATTGTTCTGGGATGATGCTATCACTATAACAATTTCTTTGATTAATTATACATTTCTCACAGGAAAAATGTCTTGTTATGAACTATACCTTAATAAAAGAACCTTGAAGGCAATTAGCCCATCAAGGTTAAAAAAACATAAACTAATTTGTATAAATTAACTCATTTATACGGGTCCCATTCTCCAGTTACAAACCTACTATTGACTGCTTGTCTTGCCCCACAAAAATTCTAATTAAGGTCCATACTGGCGAGCACGCGCGCGACTGCGGCTACTGTCGCATGCACATCGGTGTCCGACGTGCGCCAGTTGACAACGCTGATTCGCATTGCACTCCGCCCTCTCCAAACTGTGCCGCTGAAAAATGCCGTTCCTTCCGCGTTGATAGCGGCAATCACTGAGGTGGTGCGAGCGTCATGATCTTCTTCTGTAGCATTGATTTCTGGAGAGAGGAACCTGACCAGTGCTTGGTTCAGCGTGGGTGCAAAAACCATCTCGGCTCCATGCAACGCTGCAATACCGCTCGCGAGTGCTGCGGCATGATTACAACTCCGCTCAATGAGATCAGCCACGCCAGCTCTACCAAGTTCACGCAACGCTGCATACACCGCAAAGCCTCGTGCGCGTCGAGTCCAATCTGGCGTCCAGTTAATTTGGTCGCGTGTTTCCTCATCATGGGTCAGATAGACTGCGCTAATCCCCATTGCAGCGCGATGTGCATCGGAATCAGTAATTAGGGCTATCCCATTGTCCTTCGGTGTATTAAGCCACTTATGCGCATCCGTCGCCCATGAATGCGCCAGTTCGATTCCTGCCAGTTTGCTTCGATGTTGTCCACTTGCTCGCGCCCAAAGTCCAAATGCACCGTCGATATGCACCCATGCCCCAGCTGCTCGCGCGATAGGGATAAGTTCGCTGAACGGATCGATTGCGGCTACGTTAAGATCCGCTGCGTCAAGAATAACAATCGTTGGGCTGTCAGAAGCCTTAAGTGCTGTGGACAGCACATCTGCTGTGACACGCGCGTCTTCGTCGGTAGTGAGAGGAACCAAGGCAGCTGTTCCGATACCTAGAAAGCGCAGAGCTCGTTCGATACTTCCATGACGCTGTTCAGACGCTAGAATACGGATTGAGGGTGCTCCGTTCAACCCGTCCAGCTCCACATTCCACCCCCTATCTCGAAGGAGCGCATGACGTGCTGCGGCGAGACAAGTAAAGTGCGCCATCTGGCAGCCGGTGGTAAATGCGAACGAAGCTGTGCTAGGCAAATCGAGTACCTCCTTGACCCATGCTCCGGCAATCTCTTCCACTACAGAAGCGGCAGGCCCGCATGCATATAGAGCTGCGTTATTGTCCCAGGTGGAAGTAAGCCAATCGGCTGCAAGTGCTGATGGTAGTGCACCACCAATCACCCATGCAAAAAAACGGCCCCCTGCAGAGCCCAAATGTCCTCCTTCCGTGGCAGCCACCAACTCGTCAATCACCCGTTCGGCGGGAATGCCATCATTGCCAAGTGGAAGGCCCAATCGACGACGTAATGTATCTGTGTCTGTAGTTGCACCGACAGACTGGCTGTCCAATTTGTTGAGAAAATCTACAGCATGAACCTGAGTACGCTCAAGAAGAGAGCGAAAATTTTCATTCAGGTCATTACTATCCGTTTGTGTTTTTCTTATCAAAATAACCGCCCCCAGTAAGAATTTAAGACAAATTTATTTTAACATTACCATCCTTTTGATATCTTGCTCATCAATTCGCACTCCTCACACTTTGCTTATATTCCTCAATCTCAGCGTAAGCTAACTACAAATTTCTGCAATATGACAATAAAATCGTGGCAACTATTACTTTAGGCGAATTTCACCTTTTCAATTCATACTGATTTCCCCTTATTCGCTCAATCACATTTATTTTATCGATGGGCCCCCTGCACGTTAAGCTAAATTAAGAGACTAAAACCGATTAGTTACATACCTAATCGGTAATGGGAACATGTTCTTGTCCATTTCGGCAATCGGTACAAGTTCTTGTTCCTGGCTTGGTACAAGAACTTGTACCAATAAAATAAAAAGTCGCTAGAATAGCGACTTCGAATGGGACTATGTTTCTATACAAAAAAAACTATAACAATCTAGTCTTTCTTGTAGTGATCCTTTAGATAGGATGCAGCTTATTTCAGACTTAATTTGCTTTCTTACTTCTCAAATATTCTTGAGTAGGATCATTCGAACTCCTTATCATCCTTAACCAGGAATAAAACTCCTTTATTGATAACCCTTCTTATCTGGTATTGACTGATGAACCATACAATGAACAACAACATTAAAGATTCAAGAGCAAAAATTAACATAAACGTACCCCATCTGTTGAAACATATGATCAAATTGAATATGAAAGCTATAACGAATACACTCCCAAAAAGCTTAAATAACACTTGATTATATATTCTGCAAATACTTTGATCGGAATATCCGAATATTTTAAATATGCCGAAATCTTTTTGCTGTGATTTCAAGTAATTACGATAGGTTAGCGCGATATAAATCATGCTAATCATTACAAGCAACACCAAAATAATATTGTAGAGCATGTTAGATTTCCATAAATCTGTGCTTAAACTTTCAAAGGAGTCAAATGCATATGAGACAAGAAAGTCGGAACTTCGAAACTGTTCAACGAGTTCACCTAATGATTGGATATCATCTATATAGATCAACACTTCCTCTACGTCGATGAAATCATAAATACTATTATATGAGTGTAATTCTCCGTTATCGGTTTCTTTCATGTTGTCTTTAAACATGATATTCAGAATATCCACTAGGGTATCTTGTGTAGCAAACACCATAGGAAGATCATTGACCTTACGTGAAAAGAAATAAGCCATATTGGATTTATCAACTGCGTCATAAATATTTTTCAGTTGGAATGTTTTCTCATCAAAAGAATTAGATTGGATGTCCCCTTGTTCTGTAAACTGAATATGGGGAATAATTATTGACAATTCTCCCAATCCCGTCTCGGAATATAAAACGTTGTCTTTCATCTCAAAATGCTGGTTAAGCATGTTTGAGAATGTTTCATCAAGGCCATACAGGATCATTCCTTTGTTGTCTGAGGCATTCATAATTCCGCTTGATAATTTAAATATTTTGGATAGCTTATACCGCTCTCCGCGATCCCTTAACATGTATTCTGTTTGTTCAACATCTTCGCTGCTTAGTTTGCCTAAAATATTATTGCTCATCTTTCCTTCAATTCTAATAAGATGAGCATTGGTGTTATTATAGAAATTTTCTTTATTCGCCAATTGATTAAACATGTAAAAAAAAGCATAAGATGAAATAATAATAAAAATCAAAGAAACTATTACTACCATCCTATAATATGTTTTTTTTGATTTTTTAATAATATATTTATGAATTTGAATTGGATTCATAGGTTTCCTCCATTTGTTCCATACACTTAATTGATCCGTAATTAAAGTCAATTAAATACTTCTTAACGTTCCCTGATCCAGAAGCAACCTATTTACTGGACCCTCAAAATTCATTTCACTATGACTGGATATAATTACCGTTCTCTCGTCCGACCAATGACTTTCAACATAAGCAACAATCTGTTGAATACTTGCTTTGTCCAGATTGGCAACAGGTTCATCAAGTAAGATGATTTCTGATGGATCACAGGAAATCAACAACAACTCTAACTTTCGTTTTTGCCCTCCAGAAAGGGAGGACACCTTAGTATTCAACAAGTTAATTGGCAATCCGATGTTAGTCATATCATTTGATAGAATTGATTTATACTTTTCATCTTCCAACGCATGATGAAGAGCATATTTCATCATGAAATTCTCAGACACGGTTAAATTGGAAAATAACATCGTTTCTTGCATCATATAAGAAATAGTCGAATTACCTCTCTCAATTTCGCCTTTATCCGGTTGCACATAACCTTTAATTAGATTTAATAATGTTGTTTTTCCACTGCCACTTTCCCCACTAATTAAATAAACACCCTTGTTAAATTGATAGTTAAGCTCACATAGTACAAGTCTTTCTCCATACTTAAGATGTATGGACTTTAAGGAAATAGTCAACCACTTAACCCCCAATCTCCAAAGTATATATCCCGCCTTCACAGTAAATATATAGTGTATTGTTTTTGACTTCGAAATTGATAGGATATTTGTAGCGCCCTAGCATTTCATTATTTTCCGTATCCATTACAGTGCAGATCAGGTCTTGATTGGTATCAGAATATATCTGGACAAGTAAATTGTTTACAAAAAAGTTTTCATCCTTTTTATCAAACGAACGGGTGTCATTAAAAATTTTATTCTCGTTTGAAAAAAAGAGCTTGTTATGGAAATTGTATAATTCCCTGGTTGGTTGGCCCTGCTTAACTACACTTACTTGCTTATCCGTTCCATTCAATGGAAAGGAATACACCGTGTAACTGTCTTTTCCAGGTTCGTATACTGTATAGTAAAGTGTTGAATTAACGATAGTGCCTGAAGTGATTTTTTCATTCGTGTTGAATAAAATTTGAATTTCGTTATTTTCATCAAATGTAAATACGCTTCTGTTTATCGAATCTGTATCTTTTTCATTCTCATATAAAACGTAATAATACTTTTGTCCATCATCAGCAAGTGGAAAAAAAGCATCCTTATTATTTTTCATATCAAAAATCTTTGTGATCTTTTTTTGATCGTCGCTAACATCAAACAATACAAACTCATTCTCAACGCTATGACCACTTACAACAAATTTGCTAGTATGGCCAAACACATACTGAAACAAATTATCCTGCTCATATAGTGCTCTCCATTGTAATGAATCCTTGTTGTATCTACCCATTTGCTGTTTGGTTATATTAAAAAGGAAAATCTCATTTTCTTTGTTCACTTCGTCCTTGTATGGATTAGCCTCCATATCATTTCCTTTATTGCAAGCTGTAATGACGATCATTAAAAAGATAACACACAAAAATGCTCCTATTTTCTTCATATTCCCTCCCGATTTAACCTCGGCTTATACGAATAAAATCTACGCCCTGTTTTACAACGACAGGACGTAGATTTATCAGTTCCTAAAATCATTCAGACATATCATTAACCAGATTTCCTACCTAAATAAGTATATTATACTCCTGATTGCAAGCTATATGGTCTCGCATCACCTTTCAATTTCAATTTCGAAGTATGGACAATACTCACATCATCGCTATATAAATCGGATACAGGAGAAACCGCGAAATTGGACTGCTCATATGTAGTCTTGGAACCATTGGAGTTCGTCCATGTTTTTGTTGGAGACTTCACATTTTGCCATGTAGATGAAATTCCGGCAGAAATTGAACTCCCCTGTGTACCCAAAGATGTGTTCAATGTCATTGTAGCAGAACTTCTTAATTTTGCTGTGGTGTACCATTCAGAAGAAATACTTTCCACTGTCGCATTACCCTCATATTTGGAATAGATATAATAGCGATACGTTTTTACATTACCACTCTGTTCGCCAAATTTTTGTCTTTCTGCATGCGAATATAATTTCCCTTTGTCACTGGTAGGTACTGGCGATGGATCATCGAAATAATAACGATCACTTGCACCAAACGGCGTAATAACAAAATCATCAAAACCATCAGAACTTTGTCCTGTATCTACAACAGACCCAGGTTCACTCGTAATAATGGTATTGTTAGTGTCCAAGATATCCTCTGCTGCAAAAGCATTAAGAGGGAGACTAAGCATCATTGTGCAAATAGCTAGACCAAGCAATTTTTTCTTCAAGAATAACTCTCCTTTAATTGTTTTTTAGTTAATGATTTGTCTTCCATAATAATACTACTATCTCATAAATTAGTAAACCTTTATTTTCTTTATAAAGAAATAATAGGAATTATTAAAATAATAATTTATAATAGTACCTGTCTTAAGATTGCCAAAAGGAACAACTTTACTACACCTTGCCTCTCAGCTGTTTAAAAAGGGTGACCCTTTGTCGGTAACAATAGGCATGAGTATTATTTGATTCCTCTCTTTACTAAATAAAATAGAATTATATGTATTATAAATTTATTAATTAATTCATCTTAAATGTACAAAATTTAGATAATTATCACTTTTGCTATAATACTAAACAGTTGTGTAATTCATGTGTTAAATAGGAGGAAATTTAGTGAGACGTTCTGTATTGCTGGTCGAGGATGAAGAATCCATTCGCGAACTGGTCAACGATTATTTCGTAAAATCATCATGGGAGGTTGTGGAGGCGGCCAATGGTGAGGAGGCAATGGACTTATTTAAAACCAGGCCCACAAATCTAGTCATACTAGATCTGATGATTCCCCGAATCGACGGTTGGAGTGTATGCAAACGAATTCGAGCTGCCTCTACTGTACCTATCATCATTCTGACGGCCAAATTTGAAGAGGAAAGCAAATTGCTGGGCTTTGAATTGGGAGCAGACGATTACGTTACCAAACCATTCAGTCCCAGAGTGCTAGTGGCTCGTGCTGAAACGTTAATGAAGCGAGTAGAACAAACCGTCGGTCAGGAAAATTTCCTGTTTTGTTTCGGTAACACTATCGTTAATGAAAATAAACGCACAGTCGAAGTTAACGGACAAATGATTGAGTTGTCTTATAAGGAGTACGATATACTGATTCATTTTCTGAAAAACAAAAACTTACCTTTGAGTCGGGAGCATCTGCTCAACCTTGTCTGGGGAATAGATTATTATGGAGATTCTAGAGTTGTTGACACCCATGTCAAAAATCTGCGAAAAAAACTGAAAGACGACGCTCAATATATACATACCGTCTTTCGTATTGGATATAAATTCGAGGAACCTTCATGAAGTCTAGGGGAATCGTGTTCAAGCTATTCGCTGCCAATTTAGTATTCTATATCATATTTTTTGCAATAGTCATCTCCGGCCACTTCTTTTTTTTTGAACGATTCTACCAGAATGAGCGAGCTTCGGATCTTCAAAAAAAACTATCCAGCTTCGCTTCGTATTACAGTCAACAGAATTTTCCAATGGAGAGGATTTCTTCTGTCATGGGACGTTTCATTACGCAAAATCACGTACAAATAGCAATTCTGGACAAGCAAGGACAGATTCGTTATGACAATCCCTTTAAACTGTGGATTGAAACAGATAGCGGTGAGAGGATCGCTGTTTCCACTTCTTTCTTTTCCGATTTATCAAAACTTGCGCAGTACGGCTTGCAAAAAGATGACCGTGTCTCAATTCAAGGAGAATATTACGATGAGCAAAACAGAAAATTGTTCTCGCCATACGTCATCACGAAGGAGTATTCGCCATCGATTGGCACCCTCCCTAACAATGTGAACACAGAAAGACTAGAGGTGGTGCATGGCTCTATTGTGTCCATACTTTTGCCCAAGCCCGGACAATGGAATAACCGAGAGGGAATCATGGCCGCCGCACTCAAAGCTTGGTTTCCCCTTCCAGAAGAGTATTCAGAACAAGTGGCCAATGGTGAAGCCTTTCATTCGGAATGGAAAGAAGCCGTAAGCAGCGTTCAAAATCTCGTGTTTATCCAGCCAATTATCGTTAACGGCGTTACCCAAGGGTATTTGTTTGCGTTGACACCTTTAACGCAGCTCGAAGAGGCATTTAGTGCGCTTGAAATGTACTATGCTTTTTTTAGCATCGTAGGTGGACTGCTGCTGATCGTGGTTTTGTCCTTTCTATTTTCCAAATGGGTTTCTCGCCCACTACTCAAACTTAATCAGACCGCAGCCCAAATGGCGAAACTCGAGTTCACGGCGATATCCCCAATAAAAACCAAAGACGAGCTTGGTAGCTTGTCCACTAGCCTTGTCAGCCTATCATCGAATCTAGAACGCACTTTGAACCAACTACAGCTGACAAATGAAAAGCTGGTTGAGGAGATGGAATATAAGAGCAAAATGGAAGTCATTCAGAAGCGATTCGTCTCGGATGCCTCGCATGAGTTGAAGACACCAATTAGTGTAGTCAAAGGTTACGCGGAAGGTCTGGTTGACTTCATTGCGGAGAATAAAAGGGAGCAGTACGCCCGAACGATACTACGAGAAGCGAATCGAATGGAAAAGCTTGTATTAGACATGTTGGAATTGACACAACTTGAAGCTCAAACTGTCAAATTAAAGCCAGTTACGTTCCTACTCTATGAGTTGATTGCTGAAACTGCTGCAAATATGAAGCCACTTTCTAACGCTAAAACATTAAACATTCTTATCTCGGAGGACAAGAGTCTCCTTGTCGTGGCTGATCCCGAGAAAATTGAACAGGTAGTGCTCAATTATCTGAGTAACGCCATTCACTATGCCACAGAAGGAAGCTCCATACGTTTAGACTTTGAATTAAGCAGAAGTGAACGTACTGTCTATGTCTCCGTCACTAATGAGGGTCCAAAAATTCCCGACAGTGAATTACCGTCGATTTGGAACCGTTTCTACCGCGAAGAGAATGCACGAAGTCGCTCGTCTGGGGGAACAGGACTTGGACTTTCTATCGTTAAGGAAATCATGCAGCTACATCAACAGACCTTCGGAGCTGAGAATACACCATCTGGTGTGAAATTTTATTTTACACTCCCCCTTGCAACTCAATTCGAAAGCAGCTGACCTTGCTTTTATTCATTAGATCAGAGTAAACAGGATTTGTTCGCGTAGACTCTGAGGAACACGAGACCCAGCATACTCCATTGATGTGAGGAGCGTGCTGGGTCTTTAATTATACGTGACAAAATCCACGCCACATCGAGAGTAAGTATAAATCACATGACATCAAACGTAACCGAGAACACTTCAAACTGCCTGGCACGATCAATAACATAACTACTGGTATTTACTAAATAGTTTTTAGCACCATCGTTATTGTTTGGGCTCAAAAAAACCGACATGTAAAACACCGGTCGGAGTTGTCATTTAAATTATGTTTACAGTAATTATAGAATGGGAGAGGACCTTTTTTTCACTCAGCTTAATAACATTTCTGATTGAAAATGTCATGCAAGGAGCGTCATTTAAGTTTGGCATTTTGCTTACTCACCATAACAAATTTGTAGTGTTGATCAATTTCAGATTTGAAAACGATAGATTTACTTAATTCTTGCTTTAATCTTTCCATAACATTAAGTACGTCCTTGGTTAAAAGAGCAATTGATTGGTTTCTATACAGAAGCATTAGAGTGAGCCTTCTCACTTCCTTTAATGCAGGATCCTTTTTCTTCGTTTTTGTAAACTTATAGAGATAGTTGAAATCTACTTTGATTTTATTCACCTTGATAAAAGGAGAATTACTATTAAATACCTCTAGATTACTCAATACATTAATAATCTCATCTATTGAATAATATATCTCTGTGATTTTCATTGTTCTTCTCTTCTTCCGCCTCTCTCTCCACGCCAGAACCACTGTATCAAAAATAATAAAAGATAAAAATGCCTCTTTAATTGTTGGCAAAAACTCAATATACATAGCGTATTCTTCAAAGTTATAATCCAAATTAACACGCATAATCTGACTCATCCAACGCATAGGGTAGAAAAATATATTTGCAAATATTCCCGAGGTGAATGTACTCAAAGTAGTAAATATATATAGGACTCCTGCAATAAAGTATAGCTCTAACCTAAATTCAAATAATAAGTACATCAATAAGAATAAAATTAAGGCCGACAAATAGAAGCTACCATTCATAATCTTGCTGTTTAAATCAGCTATTAGATTCATATATGTAATTAAATCTTCTGTTGTTAATTCTTTTGAAGTCAAGTAACTAATATATTCACTATTCTTTTCTATCTGTTGAATGAAAAAATGCTCGTCCTCTAATAACTTGGCAAATGTATCTTGAATACTATCCGTCTGAAGCTCACCTTTTAACTGGAATATCTCTTGAATTGTCTGACTTACTTTTGTTTCTTTATCAATCTTTTCAGAAAAGAAGATATCTTCACCATACTTGTTATCAGTCGCATACCTATAAAAAATACCTATATCTACTTTCATGACAAGATTAAACAACGAGCTTGAAAGCCAAATATTTAGCGGAACATACATCACTAACATAATCATTGCGATTATACTTTTTCTTATTAAGTTATCCATTAATTATTGCTCTCTTTCATATTTTGAGATAAGTCACTTACTTAAAAAAATACAAACTCTACCTTCAAACAAAAAGTTATAAGTAATCTTCTTTTATTTAAATTCAACATATAAAATCAGGGCAATTTAATAATCAAGTTGATTCCATAATCCTTAAGGTAACTACAAATACTGAATTCACATTTATCTATGATTATATAATATTTGGTACCAACTTCACATGAAAACGTGCGTTTATGTAATATATGTAGTTGAGTATCCTGAATTGATGTAAGCGAAACAACTTATCATTTGTACATCTTCCCTTCTGTAGAAGTTGTTTAAATTTACTCTTAGGAGATTTTATGAATACTACTGCTGTCTCATTTTTTACGATTGTTTTGCTTTTCAGCAAACTGAGATGTTTTAGAATTCCCTTCCTTTTTCGTTTCCCTTGATAATTCATCTATCAAATCAAAATTATCCTGATTAAATGGATTGACTCTAAATGGTCGAGATACTTGTCCAATCTTTTTCAAGGCTTGTTCCAGATGACTCTCATGGATACTATCTTCACCTTTTTTTGAAGCAACTTCAGTAGCAAACTCCAACAGCTTCATCACGTAAAATGGAATACCCATTGAAATATAAAACAATTTATCAGCTAACCGGATATTTGAGAGGTTTGATTTATCTGCAAAAGGCAGTTCCTGTTCCACTTTATCTAAAAAAGCTCGAAACATGACTTTATCCTCTGCTGTAAAATACTCAAATCCCTTCAAGGATAACTTGGTAGCATATCTTCTGTCTAATTGCTTTTCTTTGGCAAAAATATTAATTGAGTTCGGCATACCGCATAGAACAACAGGGATAGAACTTTCTTCAGAAAATGTTTTGACCCAGTTAGCAGCTGTTGCAAGCACACTATCCCTGTCACTATCAATTAAGTGCTGGAACTCATCCAGTATAATCATTTTAATTTCAAGTTCCCTAATAAAATGATGAATACGACTTGTCATCTGAACCTCTGTCCCCACGTTAAAAAAAGGATCTCCCATTTGATTTAATAATTTTGAGGCAAGTGCCTTTGGCGATGCTTTGGGAGGGACTCTTACGTGAAGAACAGGAATACGTGTATAGTGCTTATCTGAAGTGAACACTTCAACCGGCGGATAGCGATCTTTAAACTCTGTTGTAACTGTACTCTTTCCTACTCCTGTTGGTCCGAAAATAAACAACTGGTCTGGAGAAACACTTCCATCGCTCATGTATAACATATCCTCAAGTTGCTCTAAAACCTCGTTATATTGAGGGTGGTGAACAATAATCTTCTTCACATGCTCCTTTCTACGTTTGTGTTCAACCCTACTTGCAGGGGCACCATTCAATCGTTCGAATTTATCCACTATCATGACTTCCTCCCTATACCCCAACTGGAGTTGATTTTCTGTAGGTCAACATTTTCCGTAGTAATAATCTTAGATATTTCTGAAGGTTCTACCGCCTTCTCTGGAATCGACACTTCTAGATCCACATGTTTATCCCCAGGGGTTAGATCAGTTGCTTCAGATTTAATCAAAATAATATTAGGATTTTCTGGAACTAAAGATGCTTTATTCTTCAATTCATTTACAGCACTTACTAGTGAGGTTTCTCTATCTTCAACCTTTCTTCTCCTACGTTTAATTAATGAATACTCCTTTTTCCCTTCGCGAACTACTTCTTCAAGTACCTTCAATGCATGAGATACATTCTCCTGATTTTGAAGGAAAGTGTAATCTTCTCTATTGTTTTTGTTGCACAACTCTGACAAATGCTCCACATGTAAAGGATACCTAGGATCAATCCGGCATCTAATCAATCTTGATGTCTGTTTTAGACTTGCTTCCAGATATCTCTTTTCAAATTCGTCATACACATAGATATGTCTTAAATCAATTCCATGCCTTACCCTTACTTTGGGATTTCCACTCTCATTTCTAATCCTCAGGCGTAGTTCATTCACTGCCTCACTATAGAAAAACTGCCCAAATATCTCTATACCCTTAAGTCCAAGAACCCTATATTTAGATTCTGAAGCAAACAATAGCTCAATATACTCCCTATTTTGGGGTAAACCCCTTGAAACTTTAGATATTTTCAACCCTTCATTCCAAAGATCATCAGGAATCCCACCAACTCCTCGATTATATTTGTTTGCTACTAAATCAACTAATATAATATGAATCATCTCATGCAATCCATTAATATCAACACAAGCCTTGTTAGCAGAATCATATTGACCACGTTCCATATGGTTCGAGAATGTTGTCCCTGGGAAAGCATGAAAAATACGATTGATATTCCCCAAAGCATTTTCGATGGTTCCTTTTTGATGTCCTGATGCTTTTTCGTTATGAGAAAAGGGACTGCCTCCAGCAGTCCCTTTATTATTAAATCTACAATTTCAAAAAAACGACATAATACTGTAAAACCAATTTGTTTCTAGATTCATAATTACTTTGATGAAAAACCTTGATTTATCAAGGAGAAACGGCACTTTAATTTAAAGTTAACGACAAATCACTATCAAGTTACCGACATTTTAATTTAAAGTTAACAACCCGTGTTCGTAAACTTGGATTAGATCTTATAAGCCTTCATCGCTTTGAACAATTCCTTGAACGTTGGGCGTTTACCATACATCAGCACACCTGTACGATAGATTTTCGCTGCGAGCCAGCCGAAGATCATAATCGATACCACGAGAATGGCCAGAGACGTCCAGATCTGCCAAGTTGGCGCAACGCCTGCCCCAATCCGTACCAGGATTGCCGTTGGCGATGTGAACGGAATGAAGCTTGCTACTTTCAACAACAGGATGTTCGGTGTAGCAATACTGAAAATTGCAATATAGAAGGAAACCAGGGACAACATCGTAATCGGCAGCACGGCCTGACCCAGTTCTTCTGTCCGACTCACCATCGAACCAATGGCCGCGAACATCACCGCATACAGGAAGTAACCCAGAATGTAGAAGATGAGTCCATATACAATGACTGCGACGTTCACATCACCCAGGTTCATGTTGAAATCACTCAATACATCGCGGTTATGCGGTAACAGCATATTTCCGGCAACTACTGCACCGAAAATACCGATTTGCAATAGACCTACCATGAAAATACCGATAATTTTACCAAACATCTGACTGAGCGGAGATACACTCGTAATCAAAATCTCCATAATACGCGAGCTCTTCTCGGCTGTAATCTCGGAAGCAATCATATTACCTGTCATCATCGTTGATGTGAACAACAGGATAATCAGCAGATATACCACAATGTAATTGATGCCACTCATGGTACCTTCCGACTCCGCTGCAGCTCCGCTTTGGCCAGAATCCAGGTTTTGCTCTGTCAGTTTTACCGGCGTACTGATGAGCTGTTTTTGTTCCGCCGTGAGTGTATCTTTCACCACGACATCCAGCTTCACAATTTGCAGCGCAGCTTCAATGGGTGCTATAACCTGCGGGGAGATATCTTCACTTGAGTACAAAACAGGTTGTGGGAAGTCTTGCCCCGCAACAGGTTCAAACTTCAGGTACCCATCCAAAAGCTCCGACTCCACATCGGCTTTGAGTGCCGCTTCATCTTTACTCGCGTCGTTAACAAAACGATACGTTTGGTTGCCTTGTGCGGAAGAGTATGTCTCCAGCTTCTCGGCTACCTCCGTTTGTCCTTTACTCAGCAGACCGATATTTACCGGATTTGTGCTCGAGCCTCCACCGATGGGACCGCCATTAAATAAGGTAATGAAATATGGAATATTGAGTCCAATCGTAATTAAAAGTGCAAGTACAATAGTCGTCACCATGAAAGACTTCGTTTTTACTTTGTTTTTGAACGTAAATCCGATAATTGTCCCCATTTTATTCATTCGACTCACCTACCTCACGAATAAAGATTTGGTTAAGCGTTGGTTCCTTGATTTCAAAATGTTCAACGGTCGTCTGAGCCATGGCTGCTCTCAGAATTTCCTGAGCTGCTTCCATCTGACCAATATGGATCAGGTATCCACGCTCATTTTGCTCTACCTTTTTCACACCCGGCAGCTGTTCCAGACCGCCCACATTACCCATGGTGCTCAGGAACACATGCTCACGTGGATAACGGCTCTTGATCTCCTTAATCTCTCCCTGTACAACGGTGTTGGAGCGATGCAGGATTGTTATCTGACGACATAATTCTTCGACGTGCTCCATGCGATGTGTTGAGAACAGAATGGCGGTACCTTCGTCACGCAACTCCTTCACCGTGGATTTCAGCAATTCCACGTTGACCGGATCAAGTCCGCTGAAGGCTTCATCCAGAATGAGAATTTGCGGTCTGTGAACCACTGCGGCAATAAAGCCCATCTTTTGCTGATTCCCTTTGGATAGTTCCTCAATCTTTTTGTCGTAATACTCCGGCACTTCGAATCGGTCCAACCAATACTTCAGGCTCTGATCCGCATCCTTTCCATTCATGCCGCGCAGACGGGCCAGATAGTTGATCTGTTCACTGACCTTTACCTTCGGGTACAAACCGCGCTCTTCCGGAAGATATCCCATAATCTGCTGCAATTCTTTGCTATAGGGTTTGCCGTTGTACTGGATACTTCCCCCGTCCGGGTGGATTAGCCCAAGCACCATACGCATCGTTGTTGTTTTACCAGCGCCGTTGGCTCCGAGCAGACCGTAAATCTCCCCTTCTTGTACATTAAGCGTCACACCATTAACTGCCGTTTTGTCTGCATATTGCTTGACTACCTGCTTCAATTCCAATCGGTTCATCATTTATCGTCTCCCTTCGGTTATTTCCACTGTACGGGTGCATACCCGGCAATCCAGAATGCCAAGACTTCATCCAATTCCAAGTTACGGATCTTCAATACCCGGTTATTTGCCAGCTCCAGCCTTTCCTGCGCTTCGCTAACCCGGGTAGTAATGACGCGAACCAGTCCTCTCTCTTCAGAAGAAGATTCCACAACCCCAGGGATACTCTCTGGTCGTAAATCTCCTTCGTACCAGACTTCTTTCCACTGATCGAGCACCATATCTTTCTCGGCCATCCCCAGGGACTGACCACGGTGCATCAATACGATGTAATCGGCGAGCCTTTTGACTTCATCCGCAATATGTGTGGCAATCAGAATCGTAGTGTCTCCCTCAGCCATGAAGGTACGGAACTGCTCGACCATCACTTTCCAGGCAAAGGGGTCCAGTCCTGATGAAGGCTCATCCAAAAGCAATAGTCTTGGGCGAGCTGCGATTGCAGCAGCGATCTCAAATTTCCGTCGCTCTCCCTTCGACATCTTGTTCAGCTTCACATCAACAGGTACTTCCATATCGTGAATCAGTTGGTTGAACAACTTCATATCCCAACGCGGGTACCAGTAGGCTCGAAAATCAGCTGCTTCCTGTGCAGTAATCCGGTTCTCTTCGAGCCCAGCGTTGTCAGCCACAAAACCGATCTGTTGTCTCAGTTCAATGGGAAGAGGCCCCTCATGTTCCTTCCCAAACCATATAATCTGCCCGGCATCTGGCAGTACCACTTGTTGTAGCATGTTAAGAAGTGTGCTTTTACCTGAACCGTTATGACCGAGAATAGCAACTACATACCCTTCCGGGATGGTCAGATCGATTGGGCCAATAACTCTGCGTTTTCGCATTTTGGATACGCCGTTCAACTGAACTGCTATGGGCTCCATGTATGAATCACTCCCTCACTTCGAGTAAACTGCCTTGAGGACTTCCCGGAACAGACTCTCCAGTTCTTCTTCCGTACATCCCACCGATTTTCCGGACTGCACCGCTGCCTGCATCGCTTCCTGTGCGGCCTTCAATCTATAATGTTCTCTGTCGCCGGCTTCTACCTGGGCCACAAATGTACCCGTCCCCTGCTTCGTACGAAGCAGCCCTTCATTCTCCAGGTCCTGATAGACCCGTCTAACCGTTATAACACTGCAATTCAGTGATCCGGCGAATTCGCGAATGGACGGCAAATGTGTTCCCTCCCCCAACTGACCCGTAACAATTAACGATCTTAACTGATTTTCAATTTGGTGGTATAAAGGTTCAGCGCTATTTTCATTAATTTGAATGGGTATTTTCACATCTTGCACCTCGCCCTCCGGTACACTCCAGTCTGTTACCTGTCCGTGCCGGTTTCATCCTGTATTCATTTTTGCGTTCATCCTTCATACCGTTAACTCAAATCCCGAGTGGAAAGTTTCTTCAGCGTCAACCGACTGAAAAGCCATAATCCTGCTATGCCAGCCACCAAAGCAACCCACATAATCGGGGAAAGCAGCCCCCATGATTTACTCATATCAATTACAATCGAAAATCCGTAACTGCCCGACGTTCGGATCAGCAAGGATAGGATGATCGTAAGCGGCAAAAACAGTGAACTGAGAAGCAAATATTTTTTGCCACTGTGCAGAAACTCTCCGTAAATATATAAGCCTGTCATGAGAAGTCCGTAACCTGTACAAGTTATGCCAAAGGCCAGGTACTGATCCCACCGGAACCCTTCCTCGTGCAACCCAACCACATACAGTGATCCATAGAAAAAGATACCATTATACGTAAACGCCATCAGAGCCTGCTGAAGTCTCGACCACATCACTGTCTCGTGTGGAATGGGAAGTCTGCGATAGTAGGCCAACATCTGTGTATAGGAATCCTCCTGTATGTAACGGAAGGAACGCCTGCTGAACACGAATCCCTGAAATGGCACCATGATCAAAAAGAAAGTATCAACAACAGGATTAATGAAATCTGTCTTCTGTTGTCCTAATAACATCACACCGCTCATGCTGCCCGTGTATATCATAAAAATTGCGGTCCACAGCCATTGGAGCTTATCCTTGTTCATCTCGCTGCGGGTCAGCCACCAAGCCTGCTTCCATTCGTTCATATCATTGCCTGCCTTTCCATCTCGACTGTGCTCACTGTATATATCAATATACACAGTATACAGACCACTCCCTATTCCCGTCAACTCCTTATTTTCCTGAATCAGGAAGAAAGGATGGGATTCACGTCAGAGTTACGATAAAATAAAACATGATTCTGAATGTACAATGATTCATTGTAATTTTATTCATTCAACTTATAGAGATACTATAGAGATACATAGAAAGGATTGATTCACCTATGGATTGGCTGGTTGAGATCGGCTTTGTGCTCCTCTTCCTTATCGTGGTCATCTGGCTCATTTTGCGGGATGAACCCAAGCGTCATGCTGCCAAAAAAGGCAGACATCGAGTTCGCCGTAACAACGGCTACACCGACTCTTCTCCGGCATACCCGGTCATTACCACCAATGATGACTCCTACACTCATCATTCCAAACATTCACACGATCACAAGCATCATGACAGTGATTCTTTTTCGGGATCTAATCACCATCACAGTAGCGATAGTGGAACCAGCAACGACAGTGGTGGAGATAGTGGCGGTGGTGGAGATTAGGATAACTCCTCAAACCAAAAAAAGAGCTGTATCCGATATTGTGCGAACACAATTCGGAACAGCTCTTTCCTGTTTCCCGGCACCTGAATACTGAAGAGGTTTAATCCTTAAACGAGGTTGTAGCCACTTGGCAGGCTGCGATTACTGCGAATCGCACGAATTTCGTCCAAAGTAAGCCGTTGATTGGTGGAAATCAAAGATTCCACATCATTGCCACGAATCAGATCATCCAAATCTCTCAAGTTGGTGTTCCCACGAAAGACGCGGAATCCGCCTTGAAAGTTAGGTCTCGTAAACACAACCAACGTTGCATTCGAACTTGTCGAGAAGAAACGCAGGCTTTCTACCCCACCCAGGATGTTGTCCAGATTACGGAGACCCGTGTTACCACGGTATACCCTGCTTCTTCCACGATAATCCTCTTCTGAATACACCGTGAGACGTGGATACGTTTGACTTACATGGACTGTTTTTTTCATTTGTTTTCCCCCTCTCGAACTCATTCTATGAATGAATGCGAGAGGAAGCTTGGACCAATCCACGGGTGGATACATCCATTTTCATATTTTCAAAGAATTCAATTCATTGCATTAAACACCCAAAATGACTTCCCATACCGGACGAGTGTGTCCACCAGGATACAGCAGGTACAACAAAACGTATACAATAACGCCTGTGATAGCACTGCTAAACCAGATCATGGATGTAAATCTCCCCCAACGGCGATGTGTCTTGAATTTCTTTTTGAACCCAAGCACCAAAGTGGAAATCCCGAAGACCGCTGCCACCGTGGCAAGGATAATATGAAAGATCAGAAATATTCGATAGAAGATCTCCATTTCCGGGTCCCCACCCCAAGCCGTATTCCCGACAAAGATGGTACGAGACATATAAATGACAAAGAACAGAAGGGCAGCAATGGCCCCTGCAATCATCGCGGTTTGGTGCGCCTCCCGTTTGCCACGGATAATTAGCACCCAGCCAATTCCAACCAGCACTGCGCTAATCACAATGAAAGAAGTACTGATCGTGGGTAGCAGAAAATACATATCCATCGTGTGTTTCCCCCTCTTGTCCAAACAAAACTTGTGTTATTTCGCTGCAGGATTGAGCGGTCCTCCCGTATTCTCTACAGGGTACGGATCATCATCATCTTCCCGTTTTTCCTTGCGGTACCATTGGAAAAAGACATACGCCAGCATGGAGACGAAGATGCCTTCCTGTATGAATTTCATCAAAATACCGCCCACCTGCTGATCCTCCTTGGCAGAGGACAGAAAGTTGAAGAACGCCGGTCCACCGAACGATCGCAGCAATGCTGTGGAATCCCCGGAGACACAATACCGCATCGCCTCAGCCCATACGGCAGGATTGCTGTAGGTCGCATACAAGGGTTCGGAGGCAAAAATAATTAGTCCACAAGCTGGTGTCAGAAGAACCATGTTCAGAAAAATAAAACCAATCTTAGACAGCCCCGACGCTTGTCTCCCTTCCGGCAACGGATTGAGCAGCGTCCACCACATCAGCATGGAAGTAATGAAAAGTACAATGTAATACAAACGGTGAACCGTAAAATTTAACATCACGTAATCATGTACCACGGGTAGATGATATAACGAGAACAACCCGTTAAACAGCACAGCCGCCACGATCGGATGAGCCAAAAAAGATAACTGCCGTGTCGGCAGCCACCGGATGATTCCGCGCCATACCCAGAGGGGTAATCCCTTCATCAATAGCGGTGGCGCTACCAGATAGGACAGAGCCATACTCACCATATGGAAGCTGAACATCACATGACCCAGCAGATTGAATGGCCCCGCTTGTGCAAGATACAACACGGTAAGCCCAGTAATAAACATCATTTTCTGTGCGACCGTAGCCTGATCTGCCCCCTTGATCCGCTCACTGAACGGACCAACGAGCACTAGATAAGCTGCAGCAATGAGCAGAAACAATGCCATAATAAGTGGACTCCATAAATCGTTGAAACTAAAATATTGCAACCCGAGCATACGGGAAACCTCCCCGTGACCTGATTTGGTTGTTGCCTGAATCCATTGACGGATTGATCCGCCTAAAAGGGGAAAAGACGGCGACACTGCGCCGCCGCCATCTCTTTTACCACCAAACCCAATAGAGTGCCATAATGATGCACGTAAAAGCTACGAAAAATCCGAAGCTCATGAACAGGATCGGCATCAAATGCCCTTTATCCTTCAAGTGCATCCAGTAACCGAGCTGTACAAACACCTGAAGGATCGCCATAACCACCAATATAATAATGGTAAAGGTCGTATTGACTCCTCCCGCGGCAGCAGCCGCGAACGCAATTAGCGTCAGGACAATCGAGAAAATAAAAACAACGACGTGTTTCTGTGGCCCTTCCGCCCGGTGACGATGCTTCACAGGCTGCTGATCACTCTTATCCTGTACCGACATGTGTTACCCCACCTTTCCGAGCAGGTACACGACCGTAAAGATAAACACCCAGACCACGTCAATAAAGTGCCAGTACATTGCGGAGACGTATACTTTAGGTGCAGTTACGACCGTTAATCCTTTTCTGAACAGTTGCCCGATAATGAGCCCAATCCACATAATACCGAATGCAACGTGAGCTCCGTGGAACCCAACCAGCGTGTAGAACGCTGAACTGAATGCACTTGTAGTCATGCCGAACTCTTTATGTTTCACATATTCATAGAACTCGTAGATTTCCAGACCGAGGAATCCAAGACCCAGTACAACGGTAATGCCAAGCCAGAGAGCAAGAGCATTGCGCTTCCCCTTATGCATAGCCTGGATGGCAAATACACTTGTCAAACTGCTGACTAAGAGAATAAAGGTTGCTGCAGCCACGAGTGGCAGATGAAACAATTCATTCGCCGTCGGTCCGTCATTCGTTTGGCCACGGAGGGCCAAAAAGGTTGCGAAGAGGGTTCCGAACAATACGGTCTCGCCGCCAAGGAACAACCAGAAGCCGACAAGCTTGTTGCGTCCTTCCAGCGTTGCTTTCTCCGGCTCATGCGGCAATTTGCCGTTTACCGGTTCGGCATGTGGAGTTGTCATGTTCTAACCCCCTTCTCATCCTGATCCTCCGGTTCAATATGCCAGCCATGATCATCATAGAGTGACCGCAGCGCCATCGCACCAAATGTAATCAGAAGGCCAATAATGACTACAATGTAATTGTTAAACAATCCGTTCATAAACGCATTGCCAAAATCATCTTTGCTGAACATGAGACCAAGTCCGGCAATGAATATACCGACAGACATAACAAACGGCAGTGGAGTCGCTGATGGCATATGAATCGAACCAACAGGTTCGGCCGGTGTCATCTCCGTATGTCCAGCCATCTTTTCCTTCCAATACGCATCGATTCCACGTACCAGAGGAGTCTGCTTAAAGTTGTATTCCGGTGGCGGAGATGGGATTGACCATTCCAACGTACGACCATCTTCCCACGGATCATTCGGCGCATCAACTGGTTTTCTCGTTGTAATTACGATGTTCACGAGGAACATGATAACCCCAACACCCATTAGGAATGCACCAACGGAACTGACCAGGTTAAGCAGGTCAAAATCCTGATTCGGCAAGTATGTAACGATCCGGCGCTGCATCCCCATTAAACCAAGGAAATGCTGTACGAAGAACGTTAATTGGAAACCGATCATGAATGTCCAGAAGGTCCACTTTCCGAGCGTTTCGCTCAGGACGCGACCGAACATCTTCGGCCACCAGTAATGTAATCCAGAGAACAAACCTAGCACCAATCCACCAACGATAACGTAATGGAAGTGAGCCACAACAAAGTACGTATCATGGAACTGGAAATCCGCAGGCGCTGAGGCCAGCATGACACCAGTAACCCCGCCCATAACGAAGGTTGGAACGAATCCAACAGCAAACAGGTTTGCTGCCGTAAAACGAATCTGTCCGCCCCACATCGTAAAGAGCCAGTTAAATATTTTAATCCCTGTTGGTACAGCAATCAACATGGTTGAGATCGAGAACAATGCATTGGCGACTGTTCCCAGACCTGTCGTAAACATGTGATGCGCCCAGACCATGAATCCTAAGAAGGCGATCAGGATGGTTGCAAACACCATGGAGCTGTAACCGAATAATCTTTTACGTGCAAAGGTTGGAATAACCTCCGAGATAATACCAAAAGCCGGCAAGATGAGAATGTATACTTCCGGGTGCCCGAAGATCCAGAAGATATGCTGCCAGAGTACCGGGTTACCGCCACCTGCAACATCGAAGAAATTCGCCCCAAGTATACGGTCAAACGTTAACAGTACAAGTCCTACCGTAATGGCAGGGAATGCAAAAAGAATGATGGCTGATGTAATAAATGTGGTCCAGGTAAACATCGGCATCCGCATATAGGACATTCCCGGCGCACGCATCGTAATGATGGTCGCGAGAAAGTTAATGCCCCCGATGAGTGTCCCTAGACCGGCGATCTGGAGACCTATCGTGTAGAAATCCACACCGTGCGTCCCACTGTACTCGCTGCCAGAGAGTGGCGTGTACGAAGTCCAGCCGGCATCCGGTGCCCCTCCCATCAACCAGCTCAGGTTCAAGAGCAGTCCGCCAAACAGGAACGTCCAGAAACCAAGCGCGTTAACAAAAGGGAAAGCAACGTCCCGTGCCCCAATTTGCAAAGGTACAACGGCATTCATAAGTGCAAAAATAATAGGCATAACACCAAGGAAAATCATCGTTGTTCCGTGCATCGTAATCAATTCGTTGAAGACCTGTGCCGACACAAAATCATTCATCGGTTTCATTAACTGAATCCGAATCAAAATGGCTTCAATACCGCCGATTCCGAAGAAAAATCCACCCGCAATCAAATAGAGAACGGCGATTTTTTTGTGATCGACGGTGGTGATCCAATCCATCAAGCCCCTATACCGCTTGACGCTATGAGCATGAGCCAAGGTTGTGTACCCCCTTCTTCGTCCTTGCTGTTCTATTCATAGTCCAATTTGTAGTTGGCCAGATATTCGGCAATTCCGTCGATTTCTTCATCTGTGAGTCCAAGGTCTTTCGGATTAGGCATTGTATTGCCCGGCTTCACGGATTGTGGATCATGGAGCCATTCTTTCATGTTGTCCAGCACCGGATTACCGTCTTCCTGGCCTTCGCCCTGATTCAGCAGAATACCTGCCACGGATTGCTTGCCGCCGATACCTGTAAGGTTAGGCGCAACTGGCCCGCCCTGATCCCCAACTGCATGGCAAGAAAGGCAGTTCGTTTTGAACTTCTCAGCCAATTGGGTATCTTCCGGAAGTACCGCCGGGGCTTTCATTTCGTTAACCCATTTGTCAAAGGATTCCTGACTGACCGCTTTTACCTTAAATTCCATAAAGGCATGCGACCTGCCACATAATTCAGCACATTTGCCTCGGTAAACGCCTTCATTTGGCGCCGAGAAGCTGAACTTGTTAAGCGTTCCATCCGGGTTTGTGTCCATTTTACCCGCAAGTGACGGCACCCAGAAGGAGTGAAGCACGTCAGCGGTTTTCAATTCGAATGCGATTTTCTTTCCGGTCGGGATGATGAGATCTTGAGCGGTGGTTACGTCATATTGAGGATAAGTGAATTCCCACCAGTACTGATGCGAGGTGACTTTGACCTGAATTGCATTTTTGTCGTTGGACAGATCTTCGCCTTGGGCAAAAATCGTTTTTACCGTCGGTACTGCCAGAACAATTACGAGCAGCAACGGAATGGCTGTCCATATTACTTCCAGCTTGAAATTACCTTCAACCTGTTCGGGCATTTCATTCTGCCCGGCTCGTCTGCGAAACCGGATCAACACATACGCAGCAATAGCAAATACAATGATGAGCACCACGATCATAATCGCAATGGACAGCTTCATCAGATCATATTGGCCTTGCGCCACAGGACCCTGAGGTTTCATTACCGACAAGTCTTCCCGCCCGCATGCGGATAGCAGCAAAGAGAACACCGCCAGCAAGGGGAGAATTCGCTTTGCAACCTGCCACTGTTTCATCATTGATCTACCCCACTTTTTTAACATTTTCGTAGATTGCCGTTGTCGCCCAAAATAAACTTAATTCAGTTCATTTCAGCACGATACACGTAATCCTGTCCGACATACAGAACGCTTACAAAAATAACGCTTCCACCACTCCCGTCATTTCCTGCTAAGGGCATGTCTGCGCATTCTTCCAATTCATTCTATATGGTTCAATCACTTATTAAATATAAGTTGAGGGTATGATTTTGTCAATCTTTGGACACATGTTCACAAATTGTTCACTATATGTAAAAAACCGCACCACAACTTGATTTGTAACCGATTTCAGTTAAAAATATTACTCTCTACTTTTGAAAATTTTTGCCAAATTTCGGTGATGAAATTGATTTTTTTGCCGATTTTTCTCACATTGAAAACATGCAGTATTATGCAAAACAGAAAAGCCTGCATCAGCTTGTTTCTCTTACAACTACTGGAAGCCGCAGTAAAACTCCATACCGCTCCCTTATAGAACCAAACGGCATGGAGCCTGAACCTATTGTGTATCCCTTACACCGTATGCAGCACCCTTACCAGCTTGCCATAGATACAGCGTCTAAGTCCCGTCAGTTAGTATAAGAGGACCATCACTTGTTATGGCTACCGTATGCTCATACTGGACGCCCCAGCTTCCATCCACTGTTCTCACCGTCCAGCCATCCTCATCCCATACAACTGCTCCAGAGCTGCCTTTCGTAAATATAGGCTCAATCGTAATGACCATGCCCTCTGTCAGCATCATGCCCGTCCTGCGTTTCCCGTAAGGGAGGACATTCGGGGGTTCATGGATGTATTGACCGATCCCATGACCAATAAGAGGCTTCACAATCCCGTAACGATACAGCCTCGCTGTCCGTTCAATCGCGTTACCGATATCCCCCAGCGTATTTCCTGGCACTGCCTGTGCTATCGCCTTATGAAGCGCCCTTTCCGTTCGATTCATTAGTTTGCGTATGGACCTGCGTTGTTCACCGATCCCATACGTCCATGCAGAATCGGCAAGCCAGCCGTCTTTGTTCACCACCATATCAATGGTCACCACATCGCCTTCGACCAGTTTCCGGTCATTAGGGAAGCCGTGGCAAACCACTTCATTAACTGAAGCGCATGTAGCATAAGGATAACCTTTGTACCCCTTTTGCTCAGGTGTAGCTCCTCTTTCAGCCAAAAAAACCTCCACCCGTTCGTCAATATCTCCTGTCGTTACACCGGGGGCCAACCACTTTTCAATATGCTCGTGACAGCTTCGCAGGATTCGTCCTGCTTCCCGCATGTAGCCAATCTCTTCTTTCGTTTTCAAAATAGGGTCCACATGCATTCATCCTTCCTGCCATATGTGTACTTCCATGTATATGCAGCAGGAACGGAACAAAGCCCCCAAAAGTGGAGCGAAGCTCTACAGCTAATTCTGTTTTCTTTTAGATGAAAGGTTTACACGTTGGAAATATGTACATATCATTTTTCAATCAAAAAAAACCGTCTGCCGGAGCTTAACGCCCGGGAGACGGTTCTATTCATATCGGAACAGTATAATCAGAGTTGTGTGTGTTTCAGGACACGGAAGAATCCATCTTGACAAGCTCATGCTCAACCACAGAAGTCAATTCTTCCTCGTATCCACCCGTAATCCGGTATTTTCTCACGTACTCCTTCACGAATTTTTTTGGATCTTTAGGACGGAAAATCCGAGTCATTTCCCTCAAACTTTCTTTGACCTCATTGTGACCTTTCGTTGCCATTGTAATTCCCTCCCAAAACGTTGAAAGTGAATGCTCCGTTTAGAGAATGCCGAATAAGTCTTAAATGCCATCCATGAAGTTGTGTGCGCGGCTCAAAGCAAGCTTTAGGTCGGGAACCCTTGCTTAAGCAAGTACCTGACACTATAAATACCCGATATGATTCGGTGTGAATCATAATCTTATTGTAGCATATTCGGAAGTATCTGACGACTTGACGATTTTACCTAATATTTATAACGGTTTTTATGCCCAAAAAGTTTAATTCCGAATCATATGTTATAAATACGATACTTCTATACGGAATTAATATATCCAGCATAACACTGAACTATTCGGGGGATATTATCACGGACAACCCATACAGTTAAAATAATGGGATCTAAGGAGGCGTTGTTTTATGGATCAGAAAGATAAAGAAATGCTGCCCCTTTCGCATGAAAAGGTGGAAGTGGACGGAATATATACCAACGAAGCCGGACAAGAAGAACATCTGCATCGCGGACAACAATTCCCGGCCGATCCCGTTCTCGGCAAGACGGAATGGGAACTGACAGAATTCGCTTTTGACAACCATCACGAAGGTCGTACCGACGAGCGTTTGGTTCCTAAAGAGAATGATACCGATAAGATTGGCAAGACCACACATCCACGCAGACATTTTCAGCGGGGTGACCGTTAAGTTATATAATGAGGCAAGGAAAGGGGCATGTTCCAGGGCAGTATTAGGAACATGTCCCTTTTAAGCTAGCAAAGATACATTTCGTCCCATCCGGTTCAGTTCTGTCCACCTCCTTCATAACCTAGTTAAAAAGGACAAAGGAGGCTGGACCGAATGTCCCCCATGAAATCATCAAGCGGTCTGGATGAAAATATTGCCGGCATGCTCTGTTATCTGTTCACTTTTGTAGGTGGAATCGTCTTTCTGGCTGTAGAAAAACGAAGCAGATTCGTTCTGTTTCATGCACTTCAATCCGTCACGGTATTTGGCCTCATTATGGTCGGTCATGTGTTGTGTGCATTCCTCCCACTGTTTGGGCCACTGCTGGCATCGCTATTGTCCTTGCTTGGTGTGGTGGTCTGGCTTCTCATGGTGGTGACCAGTCTGCAAGGCAAATGGCTTAAGCTGCCGTGGGTCGGAGACTTTGCAGAGAAACAGATGCGGCATCTGTAAGATGTAACGCTTCTATCGGCTTCATCTCAAAGTAATTCATCATGTGAGTCTACATAATAATCCATCTTGTTTTGGGCAAAAAAAAGAAAAAACATCGGATCTCCTGCTCTCTAACGAGCAAGGTCTCCGGTGTTCCGTTTATTATGCCTTCAATAACGATTAACAGGATAGATGATTCATCCCCTGAATAGTTCAGGCCGTTTAACTTTTTTATTCACAACATTTATTATTCAATCCATGAGGAATTTAAAGTTAACATAATATACATGTTGAAGGCATCGGGTAATAACAACGATGATTTCAGTTCTTTACTTTTTACGCCGACTTGCCGTTATCTCCAAGGATCACATCCGCTTGACGTTCAGCCATTTTGGCAGCCCTTGCTTGAGTACCCAGACCATTAAAGAGCAAATTCATGAAAATGGCCGTAAAGCTACCTGCAATAATTCCGTTACCGAGCATAATCTGTGCCCAGTCCGGCGCACCTGCGAACAATTGAGGCACAACCGTTACACCCAGACCCATGCCTACAGAGCAGGCGATGATGAACAGGTTCTCATGACGGTTCAAATCAACCTGGCTGCCCAGAATACGAATACCTGACGATACCACCATACCGAACAATGCAACCATGGCCCCGCCAAGAACAGAACCTGGAACAAGCTGCGCCAATGCAGCAATCTTCGGTACAAAGCCGATAACCACAAGCAGTCCACCCGCTACAACGATAACATCACGCGTTTTGACACGAGTCATCTGTACAAGCCCTACGTTTTGTGAATAGGTCGTGTAAGGGAATGAGTTGAAGATACCACCCAGCACAATCGCCAAACCTTCTGCACGGTAGCCACGAGCCAGATCTTTGGAGGACAGGTCTTTATCCAAAATTTTGCCAAGAGCCATGAATACACCCGTGGATTCAGCTACGCTGACAATCGCCACCAGAATCATGGTCAGAATCGGCACAATCTCAAACGTCGGTGTACCAAAGTAAAATGGCTGCACGACATGGAACCAGCTCGCTTCGCGAATTGGCGCAAAGTTCACTTCACCCATGAGCCCTGCTGCCACTGTGCCCACGAGAAGGCCGATCAGCACCGAGATGGAACGAACGAATCCTGTCGTGAACCGTGTCATCAGAATGATGAACACCAATACGCCGAATCCGAGCAGAAGATGAACCCCACTTCCAAAGTCCTCTGCACCCTGACCGCCGCCGAGATCGTTGAACGCAACCGGAATCAGAGTTAGACCAATAATGGTTACTACTGATCCAGTGACGACTGGCGGAAAGAGTCGTATCAATTTGCCAAAAATGCCCGAGAACAATACAACGAATATCCCTGAAGCAATGATCGCACCATAAATGGCAGACACACCGCTCTTCATCCCAATTAAAATCATCGGTGATACAGCCTGGAATGCACAACCAAGCATGACGGGCAGCCCCACTCCGAAGAAACGATTGCCCCATACCTGAAGCAGTGTTGCCACACCACAGGCGAGCAGGTCAATCGCAATCAGATAGGTCAACTGCTCCGTAGTAAAACCAAGGGCCTTGCTGACAATAATCGGTACAACGACAGCTCCTGCATACATCGCCAGCACGTGCTGGAGACCTAGCGAGAACGTTTTGATCGGATGCCGATGCCGCTGAAAAATACGTTCGCGTGCCATATTAGATCGTGACCTCCTCGTCCGCAAACGTAACTTTCCCGTCTGACAACGCCCCAATGCGAACCAGTGATTCCACACGGTATCCTGCCTCTTTCAGCAAGCGGCCTCCTGGTTGGAACGCCTTTTCAATCACGATGCCAATACCAACCACTTCAGCACCTACTTGCTCCACAATGCGGGCCAGACCAAATGCTGCCTCGCCATTGGCCAGAAAGTCATCGATGATCAGTACACGGTCACCAGGCTGCATGAACTTCTTCGCAACTGTAATTTCATTGGTCTCCTGCTTCGTAAAGGAGTACACTTTCTCAACCAGAATGTCTTCCGTGAGTGTAAGTGACTTCTGCTTCCGTGCAAAAATAAGCGGCACGTTGAGTTCCAGCGCAGTCATGATGCCTGGTGCGATCCCTGAGGATTCAATCGTCAGTACACGTGTAATGTTCTCCCCTTCAAAACGACGGATGAACTCCTTACCGACTTCCTTCATCAAAACCGGGTCCATCTGGTGGTTCAGGAATGAATCCACTTTGAGTACCTGCTCGGACAGGACAATGCCTTCCTGTATTACCTTGTCTTTTAACAATTGCATCGTAATTCTTCCCCCTGTGCGCCCTCCCGTACAGAAGCCTGCATGACCTCGATCCCCTCTGTAAAAAAACAAAAAGCCCGCCTTTTTACACGCTGCGGAAAAACCGGAGACGGGAAAAGACGGACTTGTACATATGTGGACAAGCCGCATGGATACTGCAAGTGTAGTGTAATGGAAGAGCATGATAACAGGATAACTCAGAGCAAACCTCACTCCCTATTCAAGAAGGGATATGAAGCTACTTGAACATCCTTTTTCAGACACACTGCCCGATAATCATCTCTCTCCATACCTTAACAACGTTGCAGGATCTTTCCCGTAGTCCGATCATTCCGGTGATCGGGTAGAAACATGCAGGCCTATTCCTGCACATATACGAGTCGGCATATTAAATTTTTAGAGCTCCATGATTCGTTACAATGTATGATCGCGAACCTGAATGTAAAAGTATGAACGGAACTGATAATGTTAGAAGTATACCGAATCGGCGCCGTGAAATAAAGAAGTATTTTCATGGAAGTTGCGGAAACTTGTCTTAATTTGCATTAAAGGGATGATTGCTGCGGTTTTTTTATGTACAATATGAGAACGGAAGCGCGTGTCCGAACGGAGAATCGATGGAAACGCCGCCTGTATTATGAATATATTTGGTAAAGGAGATTTGCAGACATGAAAGGCGTACTAAAGGAATTTAAAGAATTTGCTGTACGTGGCAACGTCATCGATTTGGCAGTCGGTGTCATTATCGGGGCTGCTTTTGGTAAAATTGTCACGTCCCTCGTGAATGACATTATCATGCCACCGGTAGGTAAACTGCTTGGAGGCATTGATTTCAGTCAGAAAATCATTAATCTGGATCGGGATATGAAAACAGCCAGTGGACAGGAGATCACAACACTCGCTCAAGCCAATGAGGCTGGCGCTACGGTGATTGCATATGGGCAGTTCATCAACGTGATGATTGATTTTCTCATCGTCGCTTTCTGTATTTTCATGCTGGTGAAGGGTATCAATTACATCAAAAGCAAAGAACACAAAAAGCCCGAGCCGCAAAAAACGACCAAGGCTTGCAAATATTGTCTGTCCGAAATTCCGGCTGCGGCTACTCGCTGTTCGCACTGTACTTCAGAGCTGGAAGCTGAAGGTAACGGCGCAACGGCTTAATCGTTTCCATGCTTGAAGTGCATCAGAATTTACAGTGTACCCAAACTCTCTATAGAGAACAGTAGTGGATAATTGTTAATATATAAAGGCTTATGTAAAAAAACTCCTGCTTGATCTGTCCGTCATGCTTCTTCATCCGTGTTGTTGCAATCCCGCACGGAGCGGGTGGGATCAAATCGGCAACCACATGAAAGGTCTCACCGTAAAGGTGGGGCCTTTCTTTATCTCACAAGCAGGTATGTTGCTCTAATGTCATTATTATCTTACGCTCACCATGCTTACAAACTAGAATCGACGCGGCAACAAGTGCTCCAAAATCGACTTCAAATCCCGATCTTCCTTATAAACCTCTTCCCCGGTATCGAGCTCTGTTACCCGGATATAATCAAAATTCATCGACGCATCCACAGGTTTAAACAACAATTGGCTCTCGTCTTCCAGACGTACGTTGAATCCCATATCCTTAAACATCGTTGTTAGCTGGCTATTCGCCGGTTCCTGACCTTGCCCTACCATAATCAATCCTCTAAGACTTTTACGTTCCTGAGGTTGCGGATAAATGACCTGAAAGTGTACAATGCATTCCATAAGATGGTTCCCCTTTCGTTTAAAACATACTTTGTGAAATTTTGAACTTTAAAACTTGCTATATAAGGAGATACGTATCATGACCCCAGAACGTTTCGATATTTACGACGATCAGCAAAATTGGATAGGTACAGAGCTGCGCAGCGTGGTTCATGCCAAGGGATTCTGGCACCGTTCATTCCACTGCTGGATCGTGCGGGACGAAGGCTCACAGCGGTTGGTTCTATTTCAGCGAAGACGGGATATCAAGGATACCTTCCCCGGATGTTACGACATTACCGCAGCAGGGCATCTCACAGCCGGCGAACAGCTGCATGAAGCCAGTCGTGAGCTGGAGGAAGAACTGGGCGTGCAAGCACCTTTTGAAACGCTGACCTACCTGTTGACAGCAAGACAGCAACTTGAAGGGCAGGTTCGCGGTGTACCTTTTATTGATCGGGAATTCAGCTCTGTCTTTGGACTGTGCTTAAACCAGCCTCTCGAAGCCTATACCTTGCAGGCAAGTGAAGTCGACAGTCTATATGAAGTGCCTCTGGATGACCTGATTGCCTTGTTCCGTGGCGAAACCCATGTGATTCAAGCCGCGGGAGTGCAAGCCGTGCAGTCAGCGTCCAATCAGGTGGATCAGGCAAATAGTAGCTCTGTTCCTCTTCACGTTCAAACACGTCACATGCGCGAGATTAGAGCAGCCGAGTTCGTGCCACACGGTACGGAATATTATATCGATGTACTTGAAGCGTTAGTTCACGTGCCCAAAAACTAACCAATTTTGCCTATGATAAAGTTACGTTCATAGCTTCATTTTCTCAAAAATAGCATGAATTCATACCCTATTACATTAGCTCAACAGGGAACATTTGCTGTGATGAACATCACTGCTTCTGTTAACTAGCAAGAAGAGGCGTTTGCCTCATGGCAACGCCTGCTTCCTTTAAGCATGTATTTTGGAGTTCATAGGATATCTGAAGGTACTGACCAATAACGCGCTGAGAGGTTTTGGTATCGAGGCCCGTATCGAGACTCCAGTTCCTCCCCCATGTCCTGCTCCAGTTCATACAACACCAATTCCTGAGCAAAATGATTCAACAGCAGTCCGGTCATGACCGGATGTTCTGTCACCATCGCTTGAGTGGCGCAAGATTCCCCGCGCATCCCTAACATACACCAACGACGATCGACCACTAAAGAGAACTTCCGGCCATTCCCTGCTCCGTATGAAGGCAAACCAGGCCAAGGAGCGGGCTGATCCATAATACCCTCTCCACCATCACATGACCATAACAGGCGCACGCCTCGGTCTTCGGCACGCTGCAAGTCGGCACGCAACAACTCCGCTTCCTCACGCCACACGTCCACCACAATCTCATGTTTAGCCTCAGCAAGTTCACGGCTTAGATTCTCAAATACATTTTTGTCGCCTTCAATATTGTAAAAGACCGGCTTCTCCGGCTCATGCTGCGGCATACTGCTCTGCACATATTCAAGGGATGCACGCATCTGACCGGAGATCATGCTTGTCATCTCCTCAGGCTTCAAGACACTGTATTTCGCAGGCTCG
>NZ_LGRP01000030.1:56965-57366 GCF_001636635.1 Paenibacillus sp. O199 | reverse complement strand
TGGCTGTACAATCCGCTTCGGACACTAACGTTACAGCTGACCGTACAGCTCTAAATGATGAGTTTGCTCAGTTGACAGCAGAAGTTGGCCGTATCAAAGATACGACTCAATTTAACACGATGAACTTGCTTGATAAGAGTGCAGGTACTGCGGGTGTATTGAAACTACAAGTAGGTGCTAACAAAGATCAAACTATTGATCTCAAGTTGGATACCGCGGGTGTTGATCTGACTGCTATCAAAACAGCACTTGATAGTGAAGAGATTACAGATCAAACGAAATCCAGCAAAGCTATCGGAATCCTGGACACTCAAATCGCATCCGTATCTTCGGGTCGTAGCTATCTGGGCGCGCTGCAAAACCGTTTGGAGCACACGATTAACAATCTGAGCACATCATCG
>NZ_LGRP01000030.1:14275-56955 GCF_001636635.1 Paenibacillus sp. O199 | reverse complement strand
CAAACCAAGAACAATATCTTGGCACAAGCTTCCCAAGCTATGCTGGCGCAAGCGAACCAACAGCCACAAGGTGTTCTGCAATTGCTTCGTTAATTTTAAAAGCTTGTTTAGAAGAATCAGAGCATCTAGCTCTGGTTCTTTTTTTTGTTTTATTTTCTTATAATAGGTTACGAGCTAGAGTGTTTTTTCCGATAATTATAGTAACGACTCTTCAAAAGAAAGGAAGAAATTTTTACATGACTCAAACTATTCTTTCAGCACAATATATGCAAAAATTTTCTTGTATTGGTTCTGCATGTGAAGATAGCTGCTGTTCCGGCTGGCGCGTAGATATTGATGAAAAGACCTATCAAAAATATCGTAAAGTTAAACACTCGAAATTAACTCCTATGCTCAAAAAATTCGTTTCCAGAAATCGTTCCAATCCGAATAGTCTCAGATACGCTAAACTAAAAATGGATGATCAGAAAAATTGCTCTTTTTTGAATGAAAATAAATTATGTTCGATTCAATTAGAATTAGGAGAATCTTATCTTTCTAAAGTTTGTAGCACATATCCACGAAATATAAATAGAGTGGATGAAGGACTTGAAAAATCAGCTACAGTGTCTTGTCCTGAAATCGCAAGATTAGCCTTACTTAATCCTGATGGAATTGAATTTGATCAAATTATTCAAAGTGGAGAGGCAGAATCTAGCCGTCATAGAGTGCTAAATACCCAAAATGAAAATACGGCTCCTATTGCTGAATATTTCTGGGATTTAAGAATTTTCACCATACAGATTTTGCAGGATCGAAACTATGAGCTTCAGAATCGATTGATTTTCTTGGGGATGTTTTATAAAAAACTTGATGAATATATGAAGGAAAGTCGCTATAAAGAAGTGCCTCATTTGATTTCTAGCTATAAAATTATGTTTAATGATTCAAGTTTGAAAAATTCTTTTGATGCAATCCCCGTGCAACAGGTAGTACAAATGGAGTTGATTAAAAAGATTGCTCAGCAAAGATTTGTTTACGGGATAGGAAGTAAGAGATACCTGGAACTATATGATAAGGTGATAAAAGGATTGGATGCTTCTGGAGATTCACTTTTGGACGAAAAAGCTGCTGCATATGATCGTGCTTTCCACTCTTACTATCGTCCTTTCATGTCAGAACACGAATATATTTTGGAAAATTATCTGGTCAACCATGTTTACCAAAATCTTTTCCCTCTTTCTGGTTTTGATGAGGTCTTCGACAATTACGTCTTGCTTGTAATCCACTATGCGATTATTAAATTGCATCTTATCGGACTTGCTGGTGCGGAAGAAGGTCTTAGTCAAGAGTCGATAATTGCTACAATTCAGGTTTTTTCCAAAGTAGTTGAGCATAATAGTTTGTTTTTAACTGGAATCTTTAATCTCTTAAAAGAGAACGGTTTTACAAGTATGGCTTACATGTCTGTATTGATCAAAAACTAACTTCAAAAAAGCAAATTTTCGGAATTCCTAAACCATTCACTTCTCATTGCCGATAATAAGGAGTAATGAGTGAATTTGAATGTCGGAGGGGTTCGGAGATGAATATTCAGTTTTCACTGTCAGCCAAAACTAAGTCTGAGGTTTCACCTGCGATTGCTGGCTTGGGCACTCTTGGAACAATTGTGTCCGCTTCCCATGGAACTAAGGATTTGAACAATCTTGTACAACAAGGACTTGTTACTGCTTCTTTAGGGCAAGAGCAATTGATTAGCCGCATCGAGAAGGCAGTAAAAGCGTTAGAAGGTCCGCAAACTACCCTGGACATTAGCATTCACGAAAAAACAAATCAAATCATAGTGAAAGTGCTTAACAAAGAGACTGGTGAGTTACTTCGTGAGGTTCCGCCTGAAAAGACATTGGATCTAGTAGCTAACATGATGGAGCTCGCTGGAATTATTGTTGACGAGAGAGTATAAGAGGGAGGGAAATTAATGGTTACAAGAGTTAATGGCTTTTCGGGTATGGATATAGATAGTTTGGTCAAAAGCATGATGGCATCCAAGCGAATTCCTTTGGATAAAATGAATCAAAATAAACAGGCTCTGCAATGGCAACGAGAGACTTACAGAGAAGTAAACAGCCAACTGTTTGATTTCGGGAAAAACAAGTTGACAGCTCAAACTAGTGGTTATCGTAATTCAGCTGCTCTCAACACGCAAATTGCAACTATGAAAGATAGCAGTGGCAAAATGGTTGATTCGGCAAGTTCTGCCGTTAAGGCTGAAGCACTGGCTTCGGCTAATGGTGTTCAGATGGCTGTAACAGTTACGAAGTTGGCTACAGCAGCCAAAATCGAAACACCTCCAAAGTCTGGAATTAAAAATATGGATACTTTAGCAACTCTAAAAGGCTCTACTGATCTTACTGAGCAGTTCAAGGTTACAATCAACGGAAAGACCCTTGATTTTAAGGCTACTGATCAACTTTCTTCTGTTCTTTCCAAAATTAATGCTGACCCGGATATGAAGGTTAAAGCTGCTTTTGATGATTTATCAGGGAAGCTCATACTTACGTCTAAAATAGAAGGCTCAGCTAGCACAATTGAGATTCCTGGGGCTTTAAAACCTGAAGTTAGCGGAGACTTTGCAGTAAACAATAGTTTTTTAACACTGTTCGATACACAGCAAAATTGGACTGACAAGGCAGTTGCAGCAAAGGGGGAGCAAGCCGAGTATTCAATTAATGGTGGGGAAGTATTGAAAAGCGATTCAAATTCTGTCACGCACAATGGAGTTAAATTGACGTTCCAGGGTTTAACTGCTGATAAAGGTCCTATTACTGTAACAACCCAAACGGACCCTACTAAAGCGCTTGAAACAGTCAAAACCTTCATTGATGATTACAATAAATTGATCAATAATTTAAATACGATGATCAGGGAAGAAAAATTCAAGGACTTTCCTCCTCTTACAGAAGAGCAACGTTCTACTATGAGTGAAACCGATATTACAGCTTGGGAGAAAAAAGCTAAAAGTGGTTTACTTAAGAATGATCCATTCTTAAAAACAATTCTTAGTGAGATGCGATCTGCCCTGCAGGTTCCTGGCTTAAGCTCAATGGGAATATCGACTAAATATTATTATGAGAATGGTAAACTCCACCTAGACGAACAGAAATTCAAAGAAGCTATTGAATCGAATCCGCAGCAATTAACTGAGTTATTCCTAGGGACAGGAGAAAACGTATCTCAATCCATATTCGGTAAATTAGCATCTGCTGCAGATAAGGCAATGGATAGTATTTCTAAGAGAGCGGGTACATCAAAGTTTGATGGAAGCACCACGGTTGCTTTTAAACCTGAAAGCATCATGGGTAAACAAATGGAAGACTATAATAGTCGTATTAAAAGAATGACAACTCAAATGAGTGCTGTTGAAGATCGCTATTACAAACAATTTGCAGCTATGGAAGCAGCAATGACCAAATATCAGTCGCAACTCTCACAGTTGACAGGATCAGTCGGTTAATTCAATTCACAATAATAATTATGTAAAGGGTGAATGAGAAGATGATGACTTCCCCACATGAGAAATATCGCCAAAATGCAGTTCAAACTTCTCCTGCACAACTTCTAATCATGACTTACGATGGAGCAATTCGTTTTGTGAAAACAGCGATTCATGGAGTCGAAAATGGAGATATTGAGAAAGCAAATCTCTTTTTCGGAAAGGCTCAGACGATCGTATCTGAACTTATGGCTACTTTAGACCGCTCTTATGAAATATCGAAAAGTTTATTTTCCTTATATGAATATATGAATCATCTTCTAATTCAAGCCAACATCAAAAAATCCAAAGAACTGGCCGAAGAAGCTCTCGGCTACCTGTGTGATCTAAAAGAAACCTGGATCGAAGCCAGCAAACTTGATTCTGCGACTCCGGCGCCTTCCGTAGGGAGTGCGGTTAATGTCTGATTCGATCAGACTTCTCGAAGAGCTGTCGGAAGATATCCAGAGCAGGCTGGGTGCGCTGACTTATGAAGAGCTCTCCGAACTGATGGATCGAAGACAGATCATCGTAGATCAGATCGAACAGAAAGCATCGGAAAGTCCACTAACAGAATCAGAAAAACAGTGCATAAGAGCGGTTATTGGCCGTGATATGACAATTCAAGTTCGCATTAATTTCTTACGCAACGAAGCGGCTCATTGGCTGAAGCAGCGCAATCAGGCTAAAGCACAACGAAGGACCTATGAAACAGCTTATACGCCAGATGCTTATCTGATGGATAGTCGGAAATAGAATGTAACAACAAGGCATCCGGTGCTTTGGAGACAAAGGAGATATGCAGCTTCTGTTTCCACTTGCCGGATGCCTTATTTATTTTGCTGGATATCGGAAGAACTTGATTTAAACTCTTAGATACCTTAGCTCGGATCATGTGTTAAGGTATTCTTGTTATATGGCTCTGCGGTATTCATTCGGAATTATGTAGATGTAAAAGTTTTGTTTTCCTACTGTATTAGTGATTTGCTTTTATGTGATATTTTGTATTGCCCTAATATATCCCTTATCAGATATATCTCAGCTTCATACTCATCGAGATGATGGAAGGAAAGTGTGTTAGACAGTACTTGTAGATCATAACATATCCACCTTCTGCTTCGTTCATATACTCATGCTGCGGCTTCCTGCCATAACTTTGCCGTATCAGGATACAGATATTGTTGCCCGGGAAACAGATTGAACACCATGACTCTTGAACAGTTATCCAGTTCATTCAGATAAGAATCAAAACCGATCGCGTTCTGAGTACAAGACACTGTTATTATAGGTCCTGAACTGTATCCTGGTATCAGACAGCATACGCACACCATTGGCAGGGAAGGAGTTATCAATCGTTTTACCTTTAGTATCTACGAATGTTAGCGGTTGTAATACGCTTGAGCGTACAATGAATGATTTAGCTAATTTGAAGTTAGAGGAACTCTAAACAGTAGTTAGCAGTAGATCTGGATTATCCTTTGATTTGGATCGCCACTACCATTCGTCTAGTGACTTGCTTGAATTGTTGGAAGTGGTTATTTATAGATATGGGCCATACACCGCAAGTTTAGTGAGGAATAAGTTTTTTTATGGAACCTACTATTAAAATGATCGGCAACTAGTAAGTACTCAAAGTAAGAGTGATTTGCAAAAATTAGTTTGCTTGAAAGAGATGAAATTATGAATAGGAGTGAAATATTATGAATGCTCCAAAGGCACTTGTACCAACATATATGCTGGACTTTAAATGTATCGGTTCTGAATGTGAAGATAGCTGCTGTATAGGATGGAAGGTGCGAATTGACAAGAAAACCTATAATAATCTAACAAGTATTCCGCAGAAAGCGTTAAGAGAAAAACTTAAAAATGGTATGGAAAGATTAGAACCCTCTAATAGAACTAATGAACATTTTGCACAAATGGAGATGGATAGGAGAACAGGATGTTGTTCTATGTTAGATGAACAGAAGCTTTGTACAATACAGAGATCTCTTGGAGAGAGGTATTTGGCACCAATATGCGCTACTTATCCACGTAATATATTTTGGGTAAATAACGAACAGGAGATTTCTGCGGTGATGTCCTGTCCAGAAGTGGCCAGATTAGCATTATTAAACCCTGAAAAAATGGAGTTTACGTATACAGAGCCTATGGTGCAAGCTAATGCACAAATAAAGGAAAGGGTTACTACTCAATACAATTCTTCTTTTATGAATTTCTTCTGGGAAATAAGAATTTTTGCTATTGAAATTATCCAAAATAGACAATTCAGTTTTTCACATAGATTGATCTTATTAGGATTGTTTTGTGAACAATTACAACAATTAATAAATCAAAACTTAGAAGATGAAACTAATGTTAAAGGACTTATAGAAAAGTTTAAAGTAATAATGGATGATGATGAAGTATTACAAGATTACGATACTTTCCCCGCCGATCATGAATTTCAATTTATAACGTTGAATAATATCATTTCTAAAAATCTCGGCAATATTGGATCGGACAGTAGGTTTGCGTCGTGTGTACAAGATTATTTAGAGGGCCTTAATGAGCAAAAAGAGTTGGGTAAACTTGTTGATCTAGTGAGTTTCTACCAAAACGGATACCTTGATTACTATAAACCCTTTATGGATGACCATGAATTTATTTTTGAAAACTATGCAGTGAATTATATTTACTCTCACTTATTCCCTAAGAGTGAAAAAAGAAATGTGTATAGAATATACACTATATTAGTAAGTCATTATACGCTTTTGAAACTCCTTCTTATTGGGATTTCTATAAAAAATAAAGGATTGACAAAAGACGAAGTTGTAAAAGTTGTCCAATCATTCACTAAAACAGCGGAACATACAAATGTGTATGTGAAAAATATAATTGAATTTCTGGAAAATGAAAAATATGAAGCAATGGGATATCTATGTTTGCTCATTAAGAATTGATATATTCAATGAAGTGTATTCAACAAAAATCTACAAAAAATTCCAAGAAAACATTTACTTTACCAATTGACAATGGATAACTTTGGATGGTATTATCTGAGTTGTGGGCAAGGGTCTTTGACACAACCTCACTTCATTTGATGACGAAGGGAATGTTAGTGCATGCAAGGTAAAGTAAAATGGTTCAACGCAGAAAAAGGTTACGGTTTCATTGAAACTGAAGACGGCGGCGACGTATTCGTACATTTCTCCGCAATTCAATCCGAAGGATTCAAAACTTTGGAAGAAGGTCAATCCGTAGAATTCGACATCGTCGAAGGCGCGCGTGGACCGCAAGCAGCTAACGTAATCAAATTATAATCATCCGGACAATCCGACCTACATATATGGTTAGATGGTTACCAATTGAATTATCGCTAGCATCAGACTCCGGTTTTTCCGGGGTCTTTTTTTGTTTTAATAGATTCGAAATTTGAGAATCAGCCATAGAACATTATTCATATAAATTTGATAGATTCAAGACATAGTTTGTATTCATTTTACATAATAGATTGAAGGAGCTCAGAAACGGTTAATTACATCATCAAGCGCCTAATAAGACCATCCATGTTAATTAACGATTATGCCTCAAAATGGTGAAATATCGCGAAATATGGCGGTAAGCCTATGTTGGCTGATGTGGCTTGAACAGATGTCATTATTCGGTCACCGGGAGTTTTTACATGGCGCTTACATTCGTGTTATAATGAAGTGGCAAAGGAAAAGGAGGAGTGCCCTATGAATTTAAGTATTCGAGGTCAACAAATCGAGGTTACCGATGCTTTGAAGGATTATGTCGACAAAAAGTTGAGTAGACTCGAGAAGTATTTCGATGCACCCCTTAACTCTGACGGTGCTGTTACCCTGAGCACGACGAGAGGCTTGCATACAGTAGAGGTGACGATCCCTTTGAAAGGCATTGTGCTCCGCGCCGAGGATGAGAGCGACGATATGTACGCTTCCATTGATTCCGTGGTGGACAAGCTGGAACGTCAGATCCGTAAACACAAAACGAAAATTAACCGTAAGTTCCGCCAGGAAGGCAGCCTGAAAACGCTCTTCGTCGAAGATCCGACAGGTACAGTGGCTACCGCTGAACTGGATTCGGAAACCGAAGATGATGACTTGGAAGTGGTGCGGACGAAACGGTTTATGTTGAAACCAATGGACGTGGAAGAGGCTATCCTCCAAATGAACATGGTCGGCCACAATTTCTTCGTATTCTCCAACATTGAGAACGAAGAAGTCAGTGTTGTGTACAAACGGAACGATGGTAAATACGGTTTGATTGAACAAGGTTGAACCAATGAATTGAAATGAAAAATGATTCCTTAATGATAACGAATGAAGACAGGGATACTTTCGATTCCTGTATTGGATTAAACTAACAAGAGCCTCCATCCATTATGGGATGGGGCTCTTTTGTGCGTAGATGGACTGGAAAAAAGTCGCTGAAGCAAGATTGTGAAACTATTTCCCATGTTACTGCGTCTAATAGATAGTAGGAATGAGACCAATCCGTGCAAAGTGAAAGCAAAATTTTTAGTGCTTGCGGAGAAGTCGTTAAAGATGTATTCTTTTTCTCTATATTGAGATTTTCATCCAAATTTACCATCAAAATTCGTTAACATGCCTTATCTAACTGGAAAATGAAACGATAGAATCAAGGGCTTCCGCTAACGACTATGATTTTTTGCACTTAAACTCCGTCGGAAAGGCTTCAGAAGTTCAAAGAAGTGTGCCGTGGCGTGTTGCGGCGACCCTTACAAACTGTTACAATTTATGCAAGAGAATCATTGTCCTGATGAGGAATTGTCAACGAATGATCGCTAATCATAATCAATGACAGGCACAGCACCATGAACATGATTCATAAGGCTCGGTATTCGGCTTATTTCTAATAACCGGATCCGGTTGAATACCGAATCAGCTTCATGAGGAACATTGGCAAGCCTGGAGTTGATTCATCTTATATTATTATTTCTCATATAATTTGAATTTGATTTTTACACGGATGACGAAGAGGGCAGAAATGACCTGTAGAAGCGAAGCGTTCGCCTTTATCCCCAGATTTCTACCTCTGAGAAGGAGATAAAGAAATCAGGGGATAACAGCGATCGGAAGGACATTCTGCTAGCTGAGTAATGGAGTGTAACCTTCAGTAAGCTCAAATTATATCGTTTGTCACCCCCGGGCAAGTGGATGCATATCCATCCGATGGTGTCGCGCGGCGGCAACAGGGGGTCTATTCTGTTTTGCACGAAAGGGGTATACCATGCTAGGACTTGTCAAAAAGATCTTCGGCGACATGAACGAACGTGATGTTAAACGTCTGATGAAGACAGTCGATGTGATCAATAAACTGGAACCACAATTTCAGGCTCTGTCTGATGAACAACTGAAATCCAAAACGGATGAATTCCGTGCCCGCATTGAAAAGGGAGAAACAACAGATGAACTTCTTCCTGAAGCATTTGCAACCGTACGTGAGGCATCTCGCCGTGTACTGGGCAAACGTCACTATGACGTACAGATGCTCGGAGGCATTGCCCTTCATGAAGGCCGGATTTCAGAGATGAAGACGGGTGAAGGTAAGACACTGGTAGGAACACTCCCGGTATACCTGAATGCATTGACGTCCAAAGGTGTACACGTGGTAACGGTCAATGATTATTTGGCTCAACGGGATAGCCAGGAAATGGGACAAATCTATGAATTCATGGGCATGACGGTAGGGGTTAACCTGAGCGGTATGGACCATGCTTTGAAACAACATGCTTATGCATGTGATATTACGTACGGAACGAATAATGAATTTGGCTTTGACTATCTGCGTGACAACATGGTGTTGTACAAAGAGCAGATGGTTCAACGTCCATTGTTCTTCTGTATCATTGATGAAGTGGACTCCATTCTGGTCGATGAGGCACGTACACCTCTGATCATTTCCGGACAAGCTCAGAAATCCACGGACCTGTACTATGCAGCTGACCGTTTCGTGAAACGTCTAGTTCCGGAAGAAGACTTTACGGTGGACATCAAGGTGAAATCCGTAGCTTTGACTGAAGCTGGTGTGGCGAAGGCGGAGAAAGCATTTGGTATCGAAAACTTGTATGATCATGCCAATGTTACGCTCAACCATCACATCGTACAGGGATTGAAAGCTAACGTAATCATGCGTCGTGATGTCGATTATGTGGTGAGTGATGAAGAAGTACTGATCGTCGATGAGTTCACAGGCCGTCTGATGGCAGGACGTCGTTATAGCGATGGATTGCACCAAGCGATCGAAGCCAAAGAAGGCATTGAAGTACAGAACGAGAGCATGACTCTTGCTACAATTACATTCCAGAACTATTTCCGGATGTACCGCAAGCTCGCGGGAATGACGGGTACAGCGAAGACCGAGGAAGAAGAATTCAAAAAAATCTACGGTCTCGAAGTATTGCAGATTCCAACCAACCGTCCAAACAAACGGGATGATATGGCTGATGTGGTGTACAAGAGCATCGATGGCAAGTTCAACGCGGTTGTGGAAGAAATCGTTGCACGTCACAGCAAGAACCAACCGGTTCTGGTTGGTACGGTCTCCATCGAAAACTCCGAGCGTATTTCTGATATGCTGAAACGCCGTGGTGTCCGTCACCAGGTATTGAATGCCAAATATCACGCTGAGGAAGCTGAGATCATCACAGGAGCCGGACAAGCGGGTGCAGTAACAATTGCAACCAACATGGCTGGACGGGGTACAGATATTATCCTGGGCGAAGGTGTAGCTGAAGTGGGCGGCCTTCATATCATCGGTACAGAGCGTCATGAATCTCGCCGGATTGATAACCAGCTGCGTGGACGTGCTGGACGTCAGGGTGACCCGGGTTCTACACAGTTCTACCTGTCACTGGGTGATGAACTGATGAGACGTTTCGGTGCAGACAATGTACTGAACATGATGGAGCGCCTTGGTTTTGAAGAAGACCAACCAATTGAGAGCCGGATGATTACCCGTGCGGTAGAGTCGGCACAAAAACGGGTTGAAGGTAATAACTTTGACGTACGTAAAGTCGTTCTCCAATATGATGATGTTATGAACCAACAACGTGAAATTATATATAAACAGCGCCGCGAAGTGCTTGAGTCCGAGAATATCAAACAGATTGTTATGGATATGATCAAGCCTTCCATTGAACGTATTGTGGAAGCTCATTGCAGTGATGATATTCCGGAAAACTGGGAACTGCAGGAAGTTGCCGACTACATGAACAGCAAATTGCTGGATGAAGGCTCTGTAACGAAAGATGATCTGTGGGGCAAAGAAGCAGAAGAGATTATTGACTACCTGTTTGAGAAAGTTCAGAACAAGTACAATGCACGTGAAGAGCGAATCGGTGAAGAGATGGTTCGTGAATTCGAGAAAGTGGTTGTGCTCCGTGCAGTAGATAGCAAATGGATGGATCATATTGATGCGATGGATCAATTGCGTCAAGGTATCCACCTTCGTGCCTACGGCGGTACAGATCCACTGCGTGAGTACCAATTTGAAGGCTTCGAAATGTTCCATCAGATGATCGCTTCGATTCAGGAAGAAGTGGCAACCTATGTGATGAGAGCACAAATCGAGAGCAATCAGGAGCGTCAAGCGGTTGTTGACGAAAGCCAGATCTCGACAAGCGGCGAGCCTACGGAGAAACGTCCGGTAAAAGTGTCTGACCAAATCGGACGCAACGATGCTTGTCCATGTGGCAGCGGCAAAAAGTTTAAACACTGCCACGGTCAAGAGTAGACTCTCTTATATTACCCTGTGTATAAGTTGGATCTAAATTTTTTACACCATAACGGAGAGTGCGGAAGCAATCTGGAGAAGCTACGCGTTCGCCTTTATCACTGGATTTTTCCCTTGTGAGAGGGAATCGAGAAAATCTGGGGATAAGAGCGATCGGAAGATGCTACTGCAATTGGAGTGGTAAGGTGTAACGAATGCTGGATCAACTTAAATAGAATGACATGAACGGCTCCTTGCAGCCGGGTATTCCAAATGATCAAGTGAAGGATGCATAACCTGTAATTGGTGCATAGTTATAACTATGTGACCATGATCAAGGAGAAGAGGATTGCCGATATAAAGGTAACCGAGACTCCAAGGTGAAGCATCGGATACTTGATCTGGAGGAATGCCCTGGATGCGGGGAGCTTATCTTAATGAAAAGAGGAATTGCACATGATCGATCCAAGCGTGAAGCAGGACCTGCGTGAAATAGGCAAGAAACTAACAAATCTTAGGGGGTCTCTTTGACTTAGATCTCAAGCAAGAGATGATCGAGAACTTCGAAGTGAAGATGTCCGCCCCGGATTTCTGGGATGATAATGATAAGGCACAATCTTTAATTGCTGAGCTGAACGCGGTAAAGGGATCTGTGGATCAATACACCAAGCTGCAGCAAGATTATGACGATGCGGTCATGATGGCAGAACTGGCTGACGAAGAAGGCGATGATGATCTGGCTGTGGAGATCGGCAACAGCGTGACAGCCATCGTAAGCAAGGTAGAAGCGTTCGAGCTACAGCTTCTCCTGAATCAGCCGTATGACAAGATGAATGCGATTCTGGAGCTTCACCCGGGTGCTGGTGGTACCGAGTCACAGGACTGGGGACAGATGCTGATGCGGATGTATACACGCTGGGCTGAGAAACGTGGCTTCAAGGTTGAGGTGCTGGATTATCTGGCAGGAGATGAAGCAGGCATCAAGAGTGTCACGCTATCCATCAAGGGGCATAACGCTTATGGGTATCTGAAAGCCGAAAAGGGTGTCCACCGATTGGTGCGGATCTCACCTTTTGACTCCTCAGGACGCAGACATACTTCCTTCGTATCCTGTGATGTGGTTCCTGAGATTGATGACACCATTGAATTGGACATTCGGACAGAAGACCTCAAAATCGATACGTACCGTGCGAGTGGCGCGGGTGGACAGCATATCAATACCACCGACTCAGCCGTACGGATTACTCACCTTCCAACAGGTGTGGTTGTAACGTGCCAGAATGAACGGTCACAGATCAAGAACCGTGAGCGGGCGATGACGATGCTTCGTTCCAAATTGTATGAGCGTAAAATTGAAGAACAAAAACAACATCTGGACGAAATCCGAGGAGAACAGTCGGATATTGCGTGGGGTAGCCAGATTCGGTCCTATGTGTTCCATCCCTATAGTATGGTAAAGGATCACCGTACGAGCGTGGAGACTGGAAACACAGGAGCAGTAATGGATGGCGACCTCGATGGATTCATCGATGGTTATTTGCGCAGCCAGATTAAAGTAGATACCGATTAATCAAAAGTTCCTGTATAGACCCGATACGTGTAGGCGTATGCTGGGTGTATACAGGGGCTTTTTTTTGAGCATATATACAAAAAAGGAGAGCAAGATGACATGCAACAGCAACAGCAGTTACACAATAACCGCAAGAAGAGGCTAACCACGCTCATTCCCCTGAACGGCCCATGGAGAAACGTTGTAGATACCGTATCCATTATTTTAGGTTCGTTTTTGATTGCCGTGGCCTTTAATTTATTTTTACTTCCGAACCAGATTGCTTCAGGCGGGGTATCCGGGTTATCGATATTAGGCAAACATTGGCTGGGACTTGAGCCGGCATACACCCAGTGGGCTATTAATATTCCACTTCTGATCGCGGGTTTTCTCCTGATTGGCAAGCAGTATGGTATACGTTCTGTACTCGGCAGCGTTGTACTGCCACTGTTTGTATATCTTACGAAAGACTGGGCCATTCCAACAACGAATCCACTGCTCGGTTCTCTCTATGGAGGAATTGGGGTTGGTCTCGGGATTGGAATTGTATACCGAGGTAGAGGTTCAACAGGGGGCATGAGTATTCTGGCCAGAATCGTTCAGAAATACAGCGGACTGAGTTACTCTCTTTGCGTTGTGATGATGGATGCTACGGTCATTATTATGGCAGCCTTTGTATTGTCATTGGAGCAGTCACTCTTTGCTCTGATCGGGTTATACGTTACAGGAAAAGTCATTGATGCCGTCGAGATGGGGCTTGGTAACTCCAAGGTAGCTTATATTATTTCCAACCAGACCGAACCGATTACGAAGGTGATTCTGGATGATCTGGATCGCGGACTGACGAAGCTGGAGGCAAAAGGTGGTTACACCGATGATCAGCGAACCGTACTGATGGTGGTCGTTGGACAGAATGAGGTGCCGAGACTAAAAGCTTTAATTCGGTCAGTGGACCCTGGGGCTTTTGTCATTATTAGCAATGCGCATGAAGTACTGGGCGAAGGCTTTAAGCGTGGGGAATTGTAAGGTACAGCGAGTAGGGCACTCTATAAATCAAATTTAACACATTCACATGATAACGGAGATCAGTGTAGAGGTCATTCGTTTAACTTTAAGCAATTAAAGATATGATCTAAAAAAAGCAGGTGCTCCTCCACCAGAAATAGCTGGAAAGGAAGTACCTGCTTTTTGTTTTGTCTTTTGGAACGAAAATCACTGTACTACTTACTGTATCTGCTATAACTACTGTATCTACAGAATCGGAGACAGCAGACGAGAAATCGCTTCTTTAAATTTGATCTTCACACTGCGTTTATTGTATTCCTCCAGCGTCATCTCACGGGATACAAGAAGATCATGCTCAAACGTCTGCACAAGAGTAGTCGCAATCGCCTCGTCATACATAAAGGCATTTACCTCAAAGTTCAGTCGGAAGCTGCGGTAATCAATATTAGCGGTTCCCACAGATGCGACCATACTGTCGATAATGAGCGTTTTGGCATGAATAAAGCCGTTATCGTAGATGAACACGGTTGCTCCCACTTTTAACAACTCACCGATATAAGATAGCGTAGCCCAATATACAAAGGCATGATCCGGTTTATTTGGAATCATAATGCGAACATCGATTCCTGACAGGCACGCAAGACGAATGGCTTCGAATACACTGGCATCTGGAATAAAATAAGGTGTTTGGATCAGAATCGAATGTTTGGCTCCATTAATCATTTTCAGATAACTGTTCTTGATATGCTCTGTCTCTGCATCCGGTCCGCTGGATACAATCTGCATAGCAGTTGTTCCTGTGCCCTCAATATGAGGGAAATGCGCCGGAACATATGGGGTATCGTGCTGCTTAGACGCTTCATTCCAATCGAGAAGAAAACGGGTCTGAAGAGCATGAACAGCATTACCCTGAATACGCAAATGAGTATCGCGCCAGTAACCGAACTTGGAATTCAAGCCGAGGTATTCATCGCCTACATTAAACCCGCCTGTATATCCAAGGTTGCCATCAATGATGACGATTTTGCGGTGATTTCGGTAGTTCATACGCAGGTTGATCAGACTGAATTTGGATGGGAAAAAGACCTCAACTAAACCGCCTGCTTCGCGCAATTCTTTGAAAAAGCGTTTGGATACCCGCCGTGATCCCAGCGCGTCATACAGCAGACGAACTTTGACACCTTCTTGCGCTTTACGAATAAGTGCATCCCGGATTCTTTTACCGAGTCGGTCGCCTCTATAAATGTAATATTGCACGTGAACATGATCTTTCGCTGCCTCGATATCATCGAGCAACCGCTGGAATTTGTCTGTTCCGTCGGTAATAATCTCGACCGCGTTGTCTTCGGTCAACAGAGCATCGTTTTGCTTCAGGTTCATATAAATCATGTCCTGACTACTCTCTGTCGCTTGATTACGGAAAGGTGTTCTATTGTCTTGCAGCTGTGCAAGCTGGGCAGCAATACGTTCTTCAAGCCCAAGCTTCTTGCGCTCTTTCCACTGGAAAAGTCGGTAGCGCGTCAGGTTTTGCCCTGTTAATAAGTAGAGTACAAACCCGAACACCGGAATAAAGTTCAAGACGAGCAGCCAAGCCCAGGATGCACTGGCATCCTTTCGTTCGAAGAAAACGACCGCTGCAGCGAAAATAATATTCAGGCCCAGGAGTACAACAAGTAAAATGGATTCGATATGCACTGTAGTCCCCCATGTCTCATAATGACCATCATGAATCCAATCATAAACCCTTCATCGTGTAGATTAGATCCTGGTTGTAATGTTTCCTATAATACGTATTTTAGCAGAAGTATACGGGTTCGTCCGCAGATGTTGGAAAGATATGTTCGGAAGTGATGAGAATCCATGTAAAATTGATGATAGAGTGTTGTATTTATATAACTAGAGTCGTATAATAATACACAAATATGCATAGAAGCGACGGAATTGCTGTATGAAAGCTCTTTGGGAGCAGGAGAACAGTATAAGTAGCGCATACGACAAGATTGGGGGAGCGAGAGTGAATAACAAATTAAAAGTGGCAATCGTCGGTTCCACCGGCTACGGCGGGGTGGAACTGATTCGTTTTTTCCAGAACCATCCGCAGGTTGAAATTACTTCGGTAATCTCTTCATCCAGCAGTGGTGAGTCCATCGCAGATGGATTCCCGCATTTGACGGACGTGATTCAGAGGCCACTCGACGGCGTAGACCCGGCTGAGATCGCAAGTCGTGCAGATCTGGTGTTCACAGCAACCCCGTCTGGTGTAAGCGCGAAGCTCGTTCCGAGTCTGCTTGAAGCAGGTCTTAAGGTCATTGATCTGTCTGGAGATTTCAGACTTAAGGATGGAACGGTGTATGAAGAGTGGTATAAACATCCGGCACCATCTGCTTCATTGCTGGAACAGGCGGTATACGGCATGGCAGAGGTGTATGGCGACGAAGTGAAGGGCAAGAACTTTATTTCCAACCCAGGCTGTTACCCAACGGCTACGTTACTCGGATTGATTCCAGCTGTTGAAGCAGGGTGGATTGACCCTTCCAGTATAATCATTGATGCTAAATCCGGCGTATCTGGTGCAGGGCGGGGAACAAGTCTGACGAATCATTATGCAGAAATGAATGAGAATTTCAAAGCATATAAACTGAACAAACATCAGCATATTCCCGAAATCGAGCAAGTGCTGGGAAATATCACTGGCACTCCAGTCACTGTAACATTCACAACTCAACTGGTACCGATGACTCGTGGAATCATGAGTACGATGTATGCCAATCTAACTGGTGAACACAGTGACCGTGAACTCGTTGATCTGTACCGCAAATATTATGAGAATCGGCCGTTCGTGCGTGTACGTGAGCCGGGGATCTGGCCTTCAACGAAGGAAGTGTACGGATCGAACTATTGTGATATCGGATTTGCGGCTGACCCTCGTACAGGTCGTTTGACGATTATTTCGGTCATCGACAACCTGGTAAAAGGTGCATCCGGGCAAGCCATTCAAAATATGAACCTGATGATGGGATGGGAGGAGAACCTCGGGCTGAACATGACACCGGTATATCCATAAGGTTTGAATCATTGGGAGAGTGTCTTGACGCAATTCCGAAACCACGTGGGGAAGACGGATCAGGCAAAGCAAGCGGACAATCGGCATGCAGCCGAACGCATAACGGGGGATAACATATGGGAACAAATGTGGAGCAAAAGGCTTTTACAATAGTTGAGAACGGAACGATTGTAACCCCGCATGGGTTCACTGCTGGTGGACTGCATTGCGGATTGAAAAAAACTTCTCGTAACGATATCGGAGCGATTCGCTGTGACGTGCCGGCAACAGCAGCTGCGGTGTATACAACGAACGTGTTCCAGGCCGCACCTTTGAAAGTCACACGTGAGAGCTTGAGCAATGGACGCCTTCAGGCAGTCATCGTGAACAGCGGGAATGCCAATGCGTGTACTGGACAACAAGGTGAAGAGGATGCCTACGCCATGCGTACGGCGGCTGCACGTGAATTGGGGGTAGCAGAAGAGGATGTTGCTGTCGCTTCCACGGGTGTTATCGGTGAATTACTGAAGATGGACGCTGTACACTCGGGGATTACCGCACTTCCGGCACGTTTGGGCAAGGAAGCAGAAGAAGCGGAGCATTTTTCCCAAGCTATTCTGACAACCGATTTGGTGAAAAAAGAAGCCTGCGTCTCCGTTGAGGTGAACGGCAAAACGATTACGATTGCAGGTGCCGCCAAGGGATCGGGGATGATTCATCCGAATATGGCGACCATGCTGGCCTTCATGACTTCTGATGCGGTCATCGGTGCAGAAGCGTTGCAGCGCCTGCTGCGTCAGGCGACCAATCATACATTTAACATGATTACAGTGGATGGAGACACGAGCACGAATGACATGCTGGTAGCAATGTCCAGTGGTCTGGCAGGTAACGAAGAGCTGACCGTGGAACATCCGGATTGGGAAGCTTTTGCTGCCGGATTTACTTATGTGTGTGAAGTGCTTGCCAAAGCCATTGCGCGCGATGGCGAAGGAGCAACCAAGCTGGTAGAAGTACAGGTAACGGGTGCCGTAAGTGATGAATCTGCGCAAGCTATTGCAAAGACCGTCATTGGGTCCAGCCTGGTGAAATCCGCGATGTTTGGCGCAGATGCCAACTGGGGACGAATTATTGCAGCCGTAGGGCGAGCAGGACAGCCGGTGAACCCGGAAACGGTTGATATCCGTCTTGGAGAAATCGCTGTACTCTCCCAATCCCGTCCAGTCGTATTCGACGAAGAAGCCGCGCTGGCCTACTTGCAGACTGATACCGTAAGGATTGTGGTCGATCTGCACCACGGCGACGGAACAGCCATTGCATGGGGCTGTGACCTGACGTACGACTATGTACGAATCAACGCGGCATACCGCACGTAATAAGCAACTATTTATATTTACACGTTAACGGAGAATGCTGCTTTCCTATGAGTAGCTGCTTCGTAAAGTATGTTGAAAATGTATAAGGATTGAACTTTCTTTGGTGGTTGATAACTGCGAAGTTAGTAGAGAAGGCGGAATCGATTCTGTAGAAGCGCAGCGTTCGCCTTTGTCTCCGGGTTTTCCCCTCAAAAGAGGGGATTCAAAAAAAACCTGGAGACAACAGCGATCGAAAGAACGATCCGGATTCGGAACGTCAGCCGAAGAATATTGCATCAATGAAGTGTTAATCTCGTTAAAACATTTGAATTGAAAGGAGTGCCCTCATGAATTCAACATTGCAAAATGAGAGTATCGGAACAGAGGCAGGTGCCGAGAAGCAGACGTTTGTAATGAAATGCGGAGGAAGCACGCTGGCGGCGTTGCCTGAATCCTTTTTTGCAGATCTGCGTGACTTGCAGTCCCAGGGAACTCAGCCTGTGATCGTACATGGCGGCGGTCCTGCGATCTCGGATAATTTGGCGAAGCTGGGCATTGAGACCGAGTTTGTGAACGGATTGCGCAAAACAACGGAACCCGTGCTGGACGTCGTGGAGATGGTTCTTGCGGGGAGTATTAATAAACAGATCGTACGTCTAATCCAAAGTGTCGGTGGACGTGCGCTGGGATTGTCGGGTGTGGACGGTGGTTTGATCCAGGCGAAACCGGTTAGCAACCATTCAGAGATTGGTTGGGTAGGTGACGTGACGGGCGTTAACGCGGAGATTATTCAAGGTATTGTGGGAATGGGCTATATGCCAGTTATCGCGCCAGTTGGTGTGGATGCATCCGGGCAGCGCTATAACATCAACGCGGATACAGCCGCAGGTGCGGTAGCTTCCCATCTCGGAGTGAGTCGGATGATTGTAGTGACCGATGTCCCTGGGATTATGAAGAATGTAGGTGGCGAGAAAAAAGTACTGTCATCCGTCTCTGTACAGGAGATTGAGGATATGATCCAAACCGGAGAAATCTATGGCGGCATGATTCCAAAGGTGCGTGCAGCGATCGCTTGTATTCACGGCAAAGTGCGTGAGGTCATCATCGTAGATGGCAGCGAACCACAGATTCTGAGCCGTGTACTTGGCGGAGAAACGATAGGAACCCGAATTATCCGTATGCAATAATTATTCTCAGTGCGCTAGTGTCTTCATGGTCTTATAGTAAATAAAAAAATATGTGCATCGCTTTTTTATATAAGAAATCTAATATTACACACACAATAACGTAGGGTGCAGAACCAATCTGAAGAATAAAAATGCATAACGTAGAGGACAGAAATAACCTGAAGAAGCGAAGCGTGCGCCTTTATCCCCGGATTTTCCCCTTTAAGGATCAATCAAAAAAATCCGGGGATAACAGCGATCGAAAGGTTGTTCTGTCATCGAAGTGGAGTATGCGTACGTTCAAAAGATGGTCCTGCAATCGGAGTGGTCTAGTGTAAATTATAGCTCTTATATGATTGCCGTTGCACCAACCAATAGGAGTGATAGGTGATGGCAAAAGGCAATGAACAGCCAGGTTCTGGCACAGCAGTAGCGGGCGTAGCAGCGACAGGTGCAACGGCACAGACGGAAAGCTCTCTTTTCCAAACGTATGCGCGTTATCCAATCAGTTTGGTCAAAGGTAAAGGTAGCTGGCTGTGGGATGATCAGGGCAATCGTTATCTTGATTTCATGTGCGGGTTGGCTGTAACGAGTCTGGGCCATGCACCGGAGAAAGTCGGAGCCAAGCTGAAAGCTCAGATTGATGAGCTGTGGCATGTATCTAACCTGTTCCAGATTCCAGGTCAGGAAAAAGCGGCGGCTTTGTTGACTGCAAATACGTGCGCAGACGCTGTATTCTTTTGTAACAGTGGTGCAGAAGCGAATGAAGCGGCAATCAAACTGGCGCGTCGCTATCACCAGAAGGTAAAAGGCACAGGTCGGTACGAAGTCATTACATTTGCCCAATCCTTCCACGGACGGACACTCGCAACCTTGACAGCAACTGGGCAGGATAAGGTGAAAGAAGGATTTTTGCCATTGCCAGCCGGATTCGTAACCGTACCATTGCATGACACAGCGGCTCTCGAAGCGGCGATCGGACCCAATACAGCAGCGATTATGCTGGAGATGGTGCAAGCCGAGGGTGGCGTGCATCCGGTCAAACCAGATTTTGTCCACCACGTTCGCAAACTGTGTGAAGAGCACGGACTGCTGTTGATTGTAGACGAAGTACAGACCGGAATGGGACGTACAGGCAAACTGTTCGCGCATGAGCATTATGGCATTGAGCCGGACATTTTCACGGTAGCCAAAGGTATTGGTAGTGGATTCCCTGTAGGTGCGATGCTGGGTAAAGGTTATTTGAAGGATGCGTTTACTGCGGGCAGTCATGCAACAACGTTTGGCGGTACACCGCTTGCTTCTTCTGTGGTCATTGCAACGATTGAAACCATGCTCGAAGATCATTTGCCAGAGCGTGCAGCTGAAATGGGCGAATACCTGATGAACTCTCTGCGGGAGCGTTTGGCTGGTAATTCGTTTGTAAAAGAAGTTCGGGGTTTGGGTCTGCTTGTTGGAATCGAATGTGCTGAAGCGGTAGGCGACATCGTGCTTGCTGGTCAGAAACGAGGCATTCTCTTTGTTTCCGCAGGACCGAATGTCATTCGTCTGCTTCCAAACTTGTATGTGAGCAAGGAAGAGATCGATGAGGCGGTATCCTTGGTAGCTACGTTGATTGAAGAGCATGTGGCGGCGAAGAACGCCTAAAAAGACTTTATACAACCTTTCTGACTCGGGGCCTTCGCGGGCCTCGAAGCGGAACAAAATGATGAATCATGAATCCCTGTAGCCGCGCGGTAACTTGCGGAAGTTGAACATAACCAGCAAGCAGGCTGGTCTCAACCCATTTGTACTCATTCTTCTGCCCATGCGGGTGCAGGGAACCGGAAATAAGGAGGACAACACTAACATGACACAAGTGCAACAGACGGAAAAGGTACAGAAGGTCGATCTTAGAGGCCGAGATTTCATTGAATTTACAGATTATACAGCGGAGGAAATCCGCTATTTGCTGGACCTTGCGATTGAGATTAAAGGCAAACAAAAAAACGGTGTGCCGTATCAGCCACTCCAAGGCAAAACGATCGGACTCATTTTTGAAAAATCATCTACACGTACGCGTGTATCTTTTGAAGTCGGTATGTTCCAACTGGGCGGACACGCGCTCTTCCTGAGCAAAAATGATATCCAACTCGGTCGCGGGGAAACGACACATGATACAGCCAAAGTCCTTTCACGTTACCTGGACGGCATCATGATTCGTACCTTTGGACACCATAATGTGACTGAACTGGCACAACATGCGGATATTCCGGTTATTAACGGCCTGAGCGATGCAGCACATCCGTGCCAAGTACTCGCAGACTTCCAAACTGTGCTGGAGCACAAAGGCAAGCTGGAAGGTCTGAAAATGGCTTATGTCGGAGACGGCAATAACATGGCTCATTCCCTTATGCTTGGTGCAGCGAAGATGGGTATGCATGTTGCAGTAGCGACTCCGGAAGGCTATGAGCCTGACAGCGCAGTTGTAGAGCAGGCGCGCAGCATTGCACAGGAGAGCGGCTCACAGGTGACTGTAACGTACAGTGCTCAGGAAGCTGTGAAAGATGCGGATATCGTGTATACGGATGTATGGGCGAGCATGGGTTTTGAAGAGGAACAGAAGATTCGTGAACAAGCATTCGCTGCGTATCAGGTCGATGAGGAACTGATGAAAGGCGCGAAGCCGGATTATATGTTCCTGCATTGCCTGCCAGCTCACCGCGGAGAAGAAGTGAGTGCTGGGGTAATTGACGGACCTAACTCCCTGATCTTTGATCAGGCGGAGAACCGACTGCATGCGCAGAAAGCATTGATGGCTGCGTTAATGAGCGAATAGATGCTGTTTGCCTGAATGGGTTGATTTTAGGCGCAGATTTCGCGATGATAGATAAAAGTTTATAGCAACTGATCTTGGGGAGGACCATTGAACATGGCTAAAGAAAAAATTGTACTCGCGTATTCCGGCGGGTTGGACACATCTGTAATTTTGAAATGGTTGAAAGAAACATATGATGCGGAGATTATCGCATTTACGGCGGATATCGGACAAAAGGATGAATTGGACGGCCTTGAGGAAAAAGCTCTCGCTACAGGCGCTTCCAAAGTGTATATTGATGATCTGCGCGACGAGTTCGCCAAAGATTTCATCTATCCAATGTTCCAGGCAGGCGCCCTTTATGAAGGACAATACCTGCTTGGCACAAGTATCGCACGTCCACTGATCGCTAAACGTATGGTGGATATCGCTCGTGCAGAAGGCGCTACAGCAATTGCTCACGGCGCTACGGGTAAAGGGAATGACCAGGTTCGTTTTGAGCTGAACGCAGCTGCGTTGACACCAGACATTCAAGTCATCGCGCCTTGGCGTCTGGAAGAATTCCGCAATCAGTTCCCGGGACGTGCAGAGATGATCGCTTACGCTGAAAAACATGGCATTCCGGTAACCGCATCGGCGGCTAAACCGTACTCCACAGACCGTAACCTGCTGCATATCAGCTATGAGAGCGGCGTGCTGGAAGATCCTTGGTTCGATCCAAGTGCGGACGAGAACAAAGATATGTTCCTGCTCAGCAGTGCACCTGAAGATGCGCCGGATCAAGCGGAATATGTTGAACTTGAATTCGAACAAGGTGACTGTGTTGCACTGAATGGTGAGCGCTTGAGCCCACTGCAAGTGATGGAGCAACTGAACGAACTTGGTGGCAAACATGGTATCGGCCGTGTGGACATGGTAGAGAACCGCTTCGTTGGCATGAAGAGCCGTGGCGTATACGAGACACCAGGTGGAACAATTCTGTTCACTGCTCACCGCAAAATGGAATCCATCACGATGGATCGCGAAGTCATGAATTTGCGTGATAGCCTGATCACACGTTACAGCACACTCGTTTACAACGGCTTCTGGTTCGCACCAGAACGTCTGGCGTTGCAAGCGCTGGTGACTGAAAGCCAGAAAAATGTAACAGGTACCGTTCGTGTGAAACTGTATAAAGGCAACATCATCGGCGCAGGTGTGAAAAGCCCTGTCAGCCTGTACAACCCGGACATTGCCACGATGGAAGCTGATCCAACACAAGCATACGATCAAGGAGATGCAACGGGCTTTATCCGCCTGAATGCATTGCGTTTGAAAGTAAATTCCGGTGTGGAACAAAACAAAAACTAATTTCATTATGCATATAAAGCATCACGATAATAACTGACAAGGCGGGCCGTTCTTGCACATCTGGCAGGAGCGGCTTTGTCCATGAGCGAAAGGGGAGTACTCACTGTGAGCAAGCTGTGGGGAGGACGTTTTACCAAACAAACCAATCACCTGGTTGAGGAATATACAGCGTCAATCAACTTTGACAAAGCGTTGGCCGAGGAAGATATTCAAGGAAGTCTGGCTCATGTAACAATGCTGGGCAAATGTGGAATTCTGCCAGTAGAGGATGTAGAGACGATTAAAGAAGGTTTGATCACTGTTCTGCACAAAATCCGTGCAGGCGAAGTGGAATTCTCCGTATCGGATGAAGACATCCACATGAATATTGAGAAAAACCTGATCGATACCATCGGCCCTGTAGGCGGCAAATTACATACAGGACGTAGCCGGAATGACCAAGTGGCGACGGATATGCACTTGTACTTGCGTGAGCGCGTAGTTGGATTTGTTGGCATGCTGCACTCGTTGCAGGAAGCGCTGATCGGACAAGCCAAAGATAATCTTGATACGATTGCACCGGGATATACGCATCTTCAACGTGCACAACCGATTCTGTTCGCTCATCACCTCATGGCGTATGTATCGATGTTCCAACGGGATGCAGAGCGTCTTATGGACAGCTACAAACGCATTAACGTTTTGCCACTGGGTGCAGGTGCGCTTGCAGGCACAACGTTCCCAATTGACCGTCATTTTGTGGCGGAACAACTGGGCTTCGATGGTGTATATGAGAACAGTCTGGACGCGGTCAGCGACCGTGACTTTATCGTAGAGTTCCTGGCAGCCGCTTCGCTGATCATGACTCACTTGTCCCGTCTGAGCGAAGAGTTGGTACTTTGGAGCAGCACGGAGTTTGGATTTGTTGAATTGGATGATGCATTCTGCACGGGCAGCAGCATTATGCCACAGAAGAAAAATCCAGACGTTCCGGAACTCGTTCGTGGTAAAACAGGACGTGTGTACGGCAACCTGATCGGTTTGCTGACCGTGTTGAAATCTCTTCCGCTCGCTTACAACAAAGACATGCAGGAAGACAAGGAAGGCATGTTTGACACGGTAGCGACGCTGGAAGGTGCACTTCAATTGTTCGCTCCGATGATTGCAACGATGACGGTCAACAAGGTTCGGATGCGTCAAGCAGTCAATCAGGATTTCTCCAACGCTACAGATATTGCGGACTTCCTCGTGGGCGAAGGTTTGCCATTCCGCCAAGCGCATGAAGTTATCGGTAAGACGGTATTGTATTGTATCCAGAACGGTAAGTATCTGTTGGATCTGACCATCGATGAATTCCGTCAGTTCTCTCCGTTGTTCGATGAGCGTATTTACGACGTGCTGCAACCAGAAGCGGTTGTAAATGCTCGTAATGTTTACGGCGGAACAGCTTCCAATCAGGTGGCTGAGGCGATTGGACGGAGTGAAAAGGTGCTGGAAATTACAGAGCAATGGATCACCAATCGGGGATAATGCCACAGTTACTAGAATGAAATAAAGATATATAACGAAAAAAGCAGGCCGAGAATTTCTTCTCAACGGCCTGCTTTTCTTGTGTGTTACAACGATTTAGATATGTTCAACTCAACATTTACTGGATAACAGCGATCGGAAGGTTGTCCTGTCATTGGAGTGCCAGTGTCGACTACTTACGTTCACGCAAAGGCAACCATTTCAGCACATTCTGGATCTTCTCGTCCCAATATCCCCAGTCATGTCCACCGGGTTCTTCCTCGTACGTCAGCTGGAAATCGGTCTGTGCACAAGCTTGACGGAACGTTTGATTCTCGTCATACAGGAAGTCCTCTGTCCCACAGCATTGGTAGAGAAAAGGTTTTGGACCCTGACTTGCTTTGCTTTCTTCGAGCAGATGCAGCAAGTCATTCTCCGAACCTTTAATTTCTGCTCCGAAAATCCGTTTGAACTCAGCATCACTTAATGCCTTAACAATTCGGTTATCCATATGCGCTACCATGTCGAGTGCTCCGGACAAACTTGCCGCAGCGGCGTATTGCTCCGGTTTGTGAAGTGCCAGCTTGAATGCTCCGTAGCCACCCATGGACAAGCCAGCAACAAAGTTGTCCTCACGTTTGTGTGATAGCGGGAAGAAGGAACGTGCAAGTGCAGGCAGCTCTTCACTGATGAATGTCCAGTAGCGTCCGCCTTCCGCCATATCCGTATAGAAGCTGCGATGTACCTGAGGCATCACAACGGCAATACCAAGGTCCGCAACATATCGTTCGATGGATGTACGGCGCAGCCAGATGGAGTCATCATCCGATAGCCCGTGCAGCAGATACAGCGTGGGATGTAACCCCAGACCGGATACGTTCTCCATTCCAATCTGATTGTGGGTCTGTTGTGGCAGGATGACATGCATGCTGGTGCTTAGACCAAGCGTGTCAGAGTAAAAGTCGCATTTAATAAGTGCCATGTATAGGAGAAACCCCTTTCATAAGTCCATTAACGATGTGTCCTGACCCGATTCAATAGGATGGGATCAGAATCCATAATGGTTCCATAGTATCTATAATAAACAGGTTATACGCAAAGTCTTTTCATTGCAATAATAAGAAATTCAACACTAGTTATTCACCTTCTTTACAGCGTAACAATGTTATGTTACACTCTTTTCAACACAAAGGGGGACCATATATGACGGATGATTTGATCTCCAAAAAAGATTTGCTGGACCTGACGGGTATCTCCTACGGCCAGTTGTACCGCTGGAAACGGAAGAATCTCATTCCGGAGGAATGGTTTATTCGGAAGTCGTCCTATACGGGACAAGAAACTTTTTTTCCAAAACAACAGATTTTACTGCGGATTGACAAGATTCTCAATATGAAAGACGGCTTGTCACTGGATGAACTGGCAGACGTGTTTTCACCAACGCTGGGTGAAGTGGAAATGTCCGCTCAGGAGCTGTTAGAGCAAAACATTGTTTCGAACATTTCGCTTGAGCTGTTGAAAGAAGCGGGTCGGGAGCGGCCGCTGTATGCTTTGGAGCAGATCATGATGCTTTATGTACTCGATAAGCTGCTAATGAGCGGAGATATTACCCGGCAGGAGGGTACGCTGCTAATCGATGTCATGTCCGAGCATTATTATCGTTTCACAGGCAAACCAAGCGAGCTGGTGCTTATTCGCAAGATGGGTGTCCCTTCATTCATGCTGGTAACAGCAGGAACAGAGCTTTATTTTGATAATGGTGTGAAGGTCGTTCTCAGGCAGTCGATGGGGACGTTCATGGAAGAGTTAAAACTCAAATTGGGATAAGGAGAGGATCATATATGGAGGAACGTAATTTGCGCAATGATCTGAACGTAGCGGGCATGAGCCAAACGGCAGGCGGGAATTTTCACCGGGTATCTATCGATGGCATGGCTAAAGTAAACGGTAACCTGGACTGTACCTCCATGAATGTGAATGGAACATTGAAGATGCACGGTGCTTTGAGCTCAGAGAGTGCAACGATCAACGGCATGTGCACGCTGAACGGCCCCTTGATTAGTTCTCGTGTTCGTGTGGATGGCTTAACAACCATTAACGGAGACCTCCGAAGCCCTGAGCTTGAAGTCAACGGGAAGTGTACTGTTCGCGGACGGGTAGATGGGGAACGCATCGATATTGGTGGCGTGATTGATATTGAGGGCGATGTACAATGTGAGTCTTTGAACGTACAGGGCAATATTAAAATTAGTGGCTTTCTGAATGCGGGAACGGTAGAGATCAGGCTGCATACATCTTCTTCGGCGAGAGAGATTGGCGGGGAACGCATTGATATTCGGCGTAAGGAACAGACTGGTTTTTGGAAAAGTATTGGCCTAGGCGGTACTCCGTCCTTCAAGTCATCCTTGATTGAGGGGGATGAAATCGTGCTGGAAGATACCGAGGCTGATATTGTTCGTGGTAGCAAGGTTCATATCGGTCGTGGCTGTAACATCAGGTTGGTCGAATATTCGGGTGAACTAGAGGTTGATCCAGATGCCAAGGTGGGCAGCAGTCAGCGGATTTAAATTTTGATATGAAAAGAAAGGGATGTGATGGATTTGAATAACCATTTTGCTGGTTCATTGGATAAAAAACATGACATTAGCATCATCGGCGACGGCAGTTCTTCTGGCGGTGTGTACGGCAAGGTCAAGGTAGTGGGGGATTCCTCATTTAATGATAATCTGATCTGTGATCAATTCAAATGCACTGGCACATCCGTCATATACGGATCTCTGGAATCAACGGATATCAAAATTACGGGAACCCTTACCCTGAAAGAGCGGGCTGCTGCCCGCGACGAAGATCAGGAGGGCAATTATACTTCTAACCTGTATGCAAAAGCTGAACATATGAAAGTAGTAGGCGAGCTTCATGTGTCAGGCGATTGTCAGGTGGAGAATATGAAGTTGAATGGCCGTTTTACGATAACGGGTATGCTCAGTGCCGAAAGTATGACACTTAAAATTATGGGTCCATCCGAGGTCAAGGAAATGGGCGGTTCCATCATATCAGTAAAGAATTCGCGGGGAAAACTGCTGGAGGGTTTGTTCACTGGTAACAAGTCTATTCTCAAGGCCAATCTAATCGAAGGCGACGAAATTGAACTTGAGAACACGGAGGCCGAGGTTGTACGAGGAGATAAAATAAAAATTGGCCCTGGGTGCCGAATTGGTACTGTGGAATACCGCTCTTCTCTGCAAATTCATCCGCAATCGGAAGTTTTGGTGCAAAGCAATCGGTCCTTGGACTGATTATCCGCCGTAACTTTTCGGATATACTAATTCAGTCATATGAATCGGATGTGAATGGGAGAGATTGAGTAGAATGGCTACACGTAAAAATAATATTGGATTGGTGCTGGCAGGGTTACTGCTAAGCATACTGATGGCTTCGATGGACAATACCATCGTGGCAACAGCTATGGGCGACATTGTCGGGAAGCTAGGTGGGCTCGACAAGTTCGTATGGGTGACCTCCGCTTACATGGTGGCCGAGATGGCCGGTATGCCAATATTTGGTAAGTTATCCGACATGTACGGACGGAAGAAGTTTTTTGTTTTCGGAATACTGGTATTTATGCTCGGATCCGCATTATGTGGAACGGCAACATCAATCGTTGAGCTGACGATGTACAGAGCTATTCAAGGTATTGGTGCAGGTGCTCTGGTGCCGATTGCCTTTACGATCATGTTTGATGTGGTCGCACCGGAATCACGGGGTAAATTGGGCGGTTTGTTCGGAGCTGTGTTTGGTTTATCCAGCGTATTTGGTCCGCTGCTGGGTGCTTACATCACGCAGTATGCGACATGGGAATGGGTATTTTATATCAACCTGCCGCTTGGTTTGATTGCGTTTGTGTTTATTGCATTTTTCTACAAGGAATCTCATCAGCATCAATCCCAACAGATTGACTGGCTGGGTGCTATCACACTGATTGGTGCGGTAGTCTGTCTCATCTTCGGGCTTGAACTGGGTGGCAAAACGTATGCCTGGGGCTCATGGCAGATCCTTGGTTTGTTTGCCGGATTCGTGGTGCTAGCGCTGCTCTTCCTGTTTGCAGAAACGAGAGCCAAGGAGCCCATTATCTCCTTCGGCATGTTCCGCAATCGGGTGTACTGGTCCAGTAACGTTATTGGCATGTTCAGTGGTGCGGCGTTTATTACCGCATCCGTGTACATTCCCATCTTCATCCAGGGGGTACTCGGTGGCAAAGCGACCAACTCTGGTCTCGTGTTATTGCCCATGATGTTGGGGTCCGTTGTGACGGCTTCCATGGGTGGGGTACTGATGACCAAAATCAAGTATCGCAACATTATGATTCCTACACTGGCCTTGCTTGTGGTTGGTCTTGGATTGCTGACGACACTGGATGAAACTTCATCTCTATGGACGATACGTATATTCATGGTGATGATTGGTCTCGGTGTCGGGGCGTCATTCTCGGTACTCAGCAATGCAGCCATGAACGCGTTTGAACCGCAACGACGCGGAGCAGCAAGCTCTACACTTAACTTCCTGCGTTCACTTGGGATGACGATGGGCATTACGATCTTTGGTATCGTGCAGAGCCAGGTATTTACGCGCAAAATGAATGATGCCCTCGCCGGATCAGCGGCGGAAGCAGGGGGCGCTGGTGCTCCAGCAGGAGGCGTGCCTCAGGGAGTGGATCTGAGTGATCCACATGCGCTGCTGTCGCCAGAGCTGAGAAAAGCGATTCCGCCTCAGGTGCTGGATACCATTACGCATGCGTTGTCTTCATCTATCGTGCAACTCTTTGCCTGGGCTGCGATCCCGGCTGCACTCGCGTTGATTGCTGCCTTCTTTATGGGTAATGAGAAGATGGTTATCGGTGAGGAGCAGAAAGAGTACACAGGCGGACATTAAAAGGTTTCAGTCTAATCAATACACAATATGTATCTGTAAAACAAACGAAAGACACATCTCTCGAAGGACCCCGAATGGGGAACAGGAGATGTGTCTTTTTCTATTTGTTATTACTTTTGCTCAATTGAGCGTATCTATTTGCACTCATGTGAAAGTAAGATTAAGGCTGCTTCGTGTCGCTGATGCCATCCTCTACAACTGATGGCTCTTTGGGATCAGGCAGGTTAGTATGACCAGAGCGGGCAATCAGGCGATTCTGGGCTTTGTATGTGTCACGTGTAATGGTTTTGGATTCGACAATTTTACCATTTACCTTTTTGGTGCGCAGCGTCTCCACAATATATCCGGGTTGACCGTTTTGGAGCACCTGTTGAGCGCCGTCAGGCAGCACATTACTCGATACATATTTGACGGGAGCACTTAATGTCTCAATTGTACGGGATTCCAGGGCATAACTGACGTTCTCCGGGAAGGTCCCGAAAAATTTGACGGTTAAGCTTCCACCTTCCACTTTGGCATGAATGAGCAGAGACTTGCCGGTATTGTTTTTGAACCGAAAATTGATGGAACCTGAGGCGAACGTGGCATCCAGCCCCTTCGGCAAATATTTGACGGGCAGGGAGTGGTTGCGGCGTTCTACAATGTCCAGTCCGGTCAACAGGGCTGCGTTGTAAACGGTGCTCGATACCTGGCAGATGCCGCCTCCAATGCCGGGGGTCAGCTGTCCATTCACGATAACCGGGGCTTCCCGGAAACCATAGTCTTCCTCGGCCTTCCTAATGACCTTCTCATAATCAAAAGTACCATTTGGCGGCAAAATCATGCCGTTAACGGCTTGCGCTGCTGCGCTGACGTTATGTATCCGGCCTGCACTGCTGTTTCCAAGGCCAGTGGAGAACTGAATGATCTTCCGGTCAATTCCCTCTTGGCGCAGCGAATCGAGAGTCACTTCCGGTTGCAGTGTATACAACGGCAGCTGAATCAACAGCGGGTTGGGCTTCGCATCATGGTCCAGTGGAGCGAAATCCCGGTGCAGCTTAGCCTGCATCTGGCTCGCGAGTTCATCCCAGGCGATCCGGCGGACGCCTTTTTCCGGGATGTACTGGACCTTGTCACTTGCGGTAATGCGGCGAACAGCGTTCGCGGGTGTACCGAAGGTTTCCTTTTCCCAGGCAGGGGTAAGCTGCTCTTTCAACGATTTTGAATTGTAAGTCAGCTTCAGAGACCATTCCTTGATGAAATGATATCGGGCATACGCGCGCTCCCACAGATTGCCTTCATCCAATTGCTGCACAGCTGTCCGGAAGTCATCAGCACTGTAGCTTGCGCCTGTCTGGGCGGCGGTGAACATCATTGTTTTTGGTGTAGGATCGTCAACCTCCAGGGTGATCGGCCATGCTTCCATTTGTTTTAATCGTTCATCCAGCGCCGGTAGAACTTCCTTGCGATTCACGCCCTCAACCGACCACTCCGCAACACGTACCCCTTCCGGTAGGGCGGGTTGGTTCACGTACATATACAGCAATCCATAGGACGCGGAACCGATTAATAGGATGGAGAACAGTGCAATGACCATCAAATGTATTTTTTTCATATCCGTACGCTCCTTTGTACTTCTGTTGTTCCGCATTTCGTAACACTTTCCATATATATGATCCAATGATGGAAAACTTTCGGGTACTCAATAGGTAACAAATTTGTTACAATAAAATTCATATGAATCCATGCTTCACCATCGAAAAAGGGACGAAATGGATTTTCCCTGATGAAATTCAGGTCTTTTTAAAGGAAATGCCAAGATTGTGTCGAAATGATAATGGCTAACTATGCAACGGGAAGTGATGATGTGATAGAAATGCAGGACGTGTGGAAGACCTACGCCAATGGTACCCACGCATTACAAGGGGTGTCGGTGAAGATCGACCGCAATGAATTTGTCTATATCGTCGGTCCGTCCGGCGCAGGCAAATCGACATTTATGAAATTGATGTACAGGGAAGAAGTTCCGACCAAAGGACAAATATCCATTAACGGATTTAATATCGGAAAGTTAAAGCCACGCAAAATTCCTTACGTACGCCGGAATATCGGCGTTGTGTTCCAGGATTTCAGGTTGCTGCCACGCATGACGGCATTTGAGAATGTGGCATTTGCCATGGAAGTTATTGAAGCACCGAAGCGTCACATTAAGAAACGAGTGATGGAAGTGCTTGATCTGGTTGGATTGCGCAGCAAGGCGAATCGTGAACCTTCACAGTTGTCGGGTGGGGAACAGCAGCGTATTGCCATCGCACGTGCCATCGTGAACAATCCGTCTGTTATTATTGCGGACGAGCCTACGGGCAACCTTGATCCGGAGACGTCATGGGGCATTATGCAACTGCTGGATGAAATTAATTTCCGCGGGACAACCATTGTCATGGCAACCCACAACAAGGATATCGTTAATACGATGCGTAAACGGGTTATTGCGATTGAACGGGGACAGATTGTACGGGATCAGATGAGAGGGGAATACGGTTATGAATTTTAGTACTCTCTTGCGCCATTTACGGGAGGGATTCAAGAACGTATTCCGCAACGGCTGGATGTCCGTGGCCTCCATCATGTCCATTATCGTGTCTCTGCTCATTCTGGGCGTGTTCATGCTGCTGGTGCTCAATGTGAATTCCATGGCCAACCAGGTGGACAGCCAGGTCGAGATTAGTACGTTTCTCGAGCTGAACGTGGATGAGAACCTGCGTAACACGCTGGAGCAGGAAATCAGTGCGATGCCTGAAGTCAGTGAAATTCGTTTTGTCTCCAAAGAGGAGGGACTCAAAGAGTTCCGTGAACGTCTCGGAGAAAGTGCAGACAATGTGCTAAGCGGTTTCGATGTGGATAACAATCCACTGCCGGAGACCATTGAAGTAGAGGTTATTGAACCGGAAACCGTCACTTTTGTGGCGCAAAAAATCGAAGCATTGAACGATAAACACCCGGAGAAGCCGATCATGAAAGTGAACTACGGCAAGGAAACAGTGGAAGTGTTGTTCAAATTTACGAAGCTTGTCCGGAATATCGGATTTATTTTTGTTGGGGGACTGGGATTAATGTCCATGTTCCTGATCTCGAATACGATTCGCGTAACGATTCTGGCCCGGCGCCGGGAGATCGGTATTATGAAACTGGTTGGAGCAACCAACACGTTCATTCGCTGGCCTTTCTTTGTCGAAGGGGCATTGATTGGATTGATCGGTTCGGCGATTACGGTAGCGGTACTGTTCTTCGGTTACAGCCGCCTGATGGCCACAATCGGTCAGGATGTATTCATGCAGATGCTTAATTTGATTCCACTCGGTGATATTTGGCTGCTGTTTGGAACATTGTTGATCGGACTGGGTGTGCTGGTTGGTATTTTGGGAAGTACATTGTCCATCCGTAAGTCTCTTAACGTTTAATCGAAAAAGAATGGCAAAGCAGGTTCATATATGAACGCTGTTTGACGATATGTAGTAAAGACGGAGTCTTTAGTGTAAAGAAAGCAAAGAACATGCTGTTCACCACCTGTGCAGGTTGCTTTCTTGTGAATTCATAGGATGGGGGATCACATTTTGAAAAAAACAGCTTCGCTGCTGGCTCTAACGTTATTGGCCAGTTTGACGCTTCAGCCTTCTGACGGATATGCCAAGAGTAGCATTAGCGACATTGATCAGCAGATTCAGCAACTGGAGAGCAAGGCGGCTTCGGCCAAAAAGGAGCAGCAAAAGGCTGCCAGCAACAAAAAGGAAGCCCAGCATTACAAGAACAAGACCAATGCTTACTTGAAAGTCGTCATGGAGCAGATCAATGTGGTTAGTGATGAGCTGGCAAACGTATCCTTGCAGATTGAAAATACGGAAGAGGATCTCCGGACAACGAAAAAAGATCTGCAAGCTGCAGAAGAACGTATCGTTGCAAGAGAGAAATTACTTGAATCACGTGTACGGCTGATGTATACAGATGGTGCCGTTTCTTATCTCGATGTGTTGTTAACTTCCACAAGCTTCACTGATTTCCTGACTCGTGCCGATTCACTGAAAACGATTGTGGATCAGGATCAGCATCTGCTGGATGAACACAAAAAGGACAAGCAGCTCGTCGTGGACAAAAAAGCAGAACTCGATGTGCAATATGCAGAAGCCAAGAGTCTGTATGCGCAGAAGAAACAACGTAAGTCCCAATTGAATGAGAAGGAACAGGAGAAGCAAGTGCTTCTCGCTTCCTATGATGCTAAAATTGAAGAGTCTGAAGAGCTGACGCAAGAACAGGAAGATGTATTGATGCAGATTGCCAGCAAGCGTTCGGCCCTTCTGCAAGAGAAAAATAAATTGCGTGAGCAACAAGCGGCGGCGGCCGCCAAAGCAAAAGCAGCAGCTGCTGCACGTGCCGCGGCTGCTGCGAAGGCGCCGACCAAGGTCAGCTCCAACAGCAGTAGTAGCACATACTCCAGTGGTAACGGCATCTTTGGGATGCCAGTATCAGGTGCGCGTGTATCTTCCGGTTTTGGGCCTCGTATTCACCCGATCACGGGCGAAGTAGGTAAAATGCATGCAGGTGTAGACTTTGCTGTTGCTCAAGGAACGTCCGTTCATGCCGCTTCAGGCGGGATCGTCATCATGGCTGAATGGTATAGTGGATATGGTTACACCGTCATTGTTGACCACGGAGGCGGATTATGGACGCTATACGGTCATTTACGTGAAGGCGGATTTAAGGTTAGCAAGGGTGACACGGTAAGCCGTGGCGATATAATTGCTGAATCAGGCAGTACAGGCAACTCCACTGGACCGCATTTGCATTTTGAAGTACGTGATAATGGAACAGCAGTGAATCCATTTAACTATTTGTAGTTTTTAGCCAACAGTTGGAATGGAACAAACATATTCCGTACAAGCTAGGCATATACTAAGCTGGCATGTTCAGGGAATGATTCACGGAACAATTGAATTTGACACGCTTCAATACTAAAGGCGGTGACAAACGGATGATGAAGAAAAGATCGGCCCTGCTGCTTGTCATTGTAGCCCTTCTCGGAGGCAGCCTGCTTACGCTGGTGCTGATGAGCTCTCCTGGCCTGGCACAGACGACACCTGGGGAAGGATTGCTCGCAAGCGTTACTGGCAGTTCGCAGCAGAAGAACGATTTGAAGAAGATTGAAACCGCGATGGATTTGATCTCAAGCAACTACTATAAAGACGTGGATCAAACCAAACTGATTGATGGTGCGATCAACGGCATGATGGAATCCCTTGGTGATCCGTACTCCAACTATATGGGGCAGGAAACAGCAGCCCAGTTCGAGGAGTCGATTGAAGGTTCATTTACCGGAATCGGCGCAGAGGTATCCTCACAGGACGGGAATGTCGTAGTGGTATCACCGATCAAAGGATCACCTGCCGAGAAAGCGGGTATTCGCGCGAAAGACATGATCATGTCCGTGAATGGTGAATCTCTGCAAGGTTTGGAACTGAACAAAGCCGTTAACAAAATCAGAGGTCCAAAAGGCAGTGAAGCGAAGGTACAGGTTAAACGTGCCGGATCTTCCGAACTGATTGACTTTGTCATTGTACGTGATGACATTGATCTGGAGACGGTGTACGCCCACATGGAGGATAACGGTGTTGGTGTTATTACGATCACCCAATTCTCGCTGAACACAGGAGATCGCTTCAAAGAAGAACTGGCGAAGCTGGAGAAGCAGAACATGAAGGGCCTGATCATTGATGTTCGTAATGACCCGGGTGGTGTTTTGCAGGTCGTTATTGATATTGCAGAGCAATTTGTTCCGAAAGGCAAAGTTATTGTTCAAGTCGAAGACAAGAACGGTAAAAAGGAACAAAGCAAATCGAACGGATCAGGTAAATCGTACCCAATTACGGTATTGATGAACAAAGGAAGCGCGAGTGCTTCGGAAATTTTGGCTGGTGCATTGCAACAGTCGGCAGGCGCAACGCTGGTTGGAGAAAACTCCTTTGGTAAAGGAACCGTACAAACGAGTTATGACAAGCAGATGGGTGATGGCAGTCTGCTGAAAATCACCATCGCGAAATGGCTGACTCCGAACGGAGACTGGATTCACGAAAAAGGGATCAAACCGGATATTGCGGTGAACCAGCCGGATTACTTCTCGGTGGCACCAATCAACAAAGAAAAATTACCTTTGAAATATGACAGCAATAGCACGGATGTGAAAAGTGCGCAGACGATGCTGAGAGGACTTGACTTTAAGCCGGATCGTGTAGATGGATACTATGACCAGAAGACAGAAGAAGCGGTCAAAGCATTCCAGAAACAAAAAGGCATTCAGGCAACTGGCCAGATTGACGAGAAAACCGCGGAATCACTGGAAGCGGCTCTGATTGAACGCATTGCCAATCCTCAATATGATGCACAGCTGAAGCGCGCGATCGAAAATGTCTCAAAGGATATTTCGTCCGCAGTGTCGAAGCCATAAAGAAGGCTGATTTTCAGCCTTCTTTTTTTCTGAACCGGCTGAAGGAGAGGGGTGACCGTCCACAATGGAATGGGCTTGGCCATGGTTGACCACATTAGGAGAAGCATTGTTGCAGTTGTTTATTCAGCCGTTTTATTATATTGCGGTAATCTTGATTGCTCTCGTTTATCATCGTCAACTCTTACAGGAACGTAAATTGTTCCACGTTCGTCTGCAAAGCTCGATAACACAGACCATTCGTGCAATACTTGGAGGTATTGTGATTGGTGCAATGGTCTCAATCGTGTCGCTGTTTCTTGGGGCACATCTTACACTGAGCAGCCTGATCTGTATATGGGCAGCTACGTTATTTCTGGCATTATTCCGTATCCGATACTTATGTTTTGCTTATGCTGCAGGTTTGCTTGGCGTGTTGCAGTTTGGTTTAAATCTGGCTTCGGGCTGGCAGCCGGCAGGATGGATGGGAAGTGTCACTGAAGCATTACGTGCGCTGGATATGCCTGCACTTCTTGTGCTCGCAGCAGTATTACATATCGGTGAAGCACTGATGGTACGTATGCAAGGGGTATCCATGGCATCGCCTTTGCTCTTCGAAGGTAAACGCGGCAAGCTCGTTGGAGGATACCAGTTGCAGCATTTCTGGCCGATTCCGTTACTGATTCTTGTTCCAGTTACGGGCGGGGCCGAATTGCCATGGACCGCTTTGATCAGCGGAGGAAATGGCTACATGTTGGTTGCGCTACCGATTATGCTGGGATTCGGAGAAGTTACGCAAAGTATGCTCCCCGGGGAAAAAGTCCAGATTTCCGCAAAACGATTGCTGCTATATGGGACAGGGCTACTTGTGCTCAGTCTCTTGGCTGCATGGTGGTCTCCACTCATGGTTGTTGCAGCCTTGGCTGCTTTCATTGGGCATGAGTTCTTGGTGTGGTACAGTGGCTTCGAGGAGCAAAACCGCAGCCCGCTGTTTGTACACCCTGAGCACGGCCTGAAGGTGCTGGGTGTCATTCCTGATAGTCCCGCGGAAGAACTGGGGATTGAGGCTGGGGAGACCTTGTACAAGGTGAATGGCGTATTGGTGCATTCGCCGGAGCAATTACATCGCGCTTTGCGTATGAATCCGGCCTTTTGTAAGCTAGAGGTACGCAATCATCAGGGTGAGAGCAAGTTCATGCAACGGGCGATCTATGAAGGAGAGCATCATCAGCTCGGGGTGCTCATGGCCCCGGACAATCATGAAGCCTGGGCGCTCCGCTTACGTCCGCTAACTCTATTTCATATCGTAAGTCTCAAGTTGTTCGCACGACGTCGGAAAGATCAGCTTGATGTTGAGGCTCCACTAGCATTGCCACCCGCCCCGGCGGGGGAGCAAAGATCTGTAGAGATGTAATGAAGAAAGGGTATTTCCTCCGCCATATCAGGCGAGGGAAATACCCTTTTTGCTACTTTTTTAACATGAAAATAGCGATTTGAGTCCGATCACGTAAACTAAGCTTGCCAAGAATATCGGTAACATAGTTTTTGACCGTGCCTTCACTCAAGAATAGTTTTGCGGCAATTTCTTTATTGGACAGCCCTTCTGATATAGCCTCTGCAACAGCCAGTTCCATACGGGTTAGCCCGTAAGAGTCAATGGGTTCATGTGTCTGAGGCGCTGCAGCAGGACGGAGTAGACTCGCGAGCTTACGAGCAATATCGGGATGAATCAACATATCCCCGTTATGTACAGTCTTGATGCCCTGAATGATCCGGTCAGGTGGCACATTTTTGAGCAAATAACCGCTGGCTCCGTTTTGCAAAGCCTGGATAATATATTCATCATCGTCAAACGTGGTAAGCATCAGTACACGCACGTCAGGGAAACGTGTTTTAATGATTCGGGTACCTTCAACTCCGTCACAATCTGGCATGCGAATATCCATAAGTACAACGTCGGCAGGTGTTCCTGACTCCAACAGTTCCAAAGCTTCTCGTCCGTTTGAAGCTGTACCTGTAACGTTAATACCGGGATCGAGTCCAAGCAGGACTTTGAGACTTTCACGGATAAAGGAATCATCATCCGCAAGCATCAGCCGAATGGACTGAGGGTGAACAGAATGGCTCGAGTTATTTAATTCATTCAGGTCAGACATGAGCAAATCACTTCCTTTTTCAGATCAGTTCAGCTTTGTTTGCCATGGGTAGGCGTGTAATCACCGTATAGGGATAGTCCGACTTGATCTCAAGTTTCCCACCAACCAACTGTGTGCGTAGGCGCATTCCTTCGAGCCCCATGCCGAGTCCTGTAGACTCTATCTTTACGCCCGGGTTAGCACGAGATCTTTCATGTCTTGCTTTCGTTTGTTCCTTGGTGGAAAGGGTATGGATCTTCCCATCGTTGCTGATAGACATACAGATTTCTCTTTCTCCAAATTCCAGTTCCACTGTAATCGTAGTGGCATTTCCATGACGGAGGGCATTGGTCAGGGCCTCTTTTGCATTTTTATACAAAACGATTTGCATACTGGGATAGAGTACATGTGAATGCCCACGCACTTCGTAACGCGTTTTAACACCCGTTTCCCTTCCAACGTCTTCAAGCAGACGATCTAACGCGTAGGCATCGGATATATAAGAGTCAGGCCGCAATTTGTGAAGCGTGGTTCGCATGTCATCCATACTGGCGGCCAATTGATCCCGAATCTGTCTCACCATTTCTGTGCCCTGTACTGGGTGTATAGGTAGGGTGAGGAGGGCTGCCTCAGACATCATTTTGGTGCGAATTAGGCGATGACCAATATCATCATGAAGCTGTCTGGATATCCGGGTACGTTCCTCAACCTGTGCCGCTCCTTCAAGTTGCTTCGTGAATTGCAGCAATTGTTCGCGTGCCTCCTGAAGCTCGTAATGTTTACTGCGCAGCTCATCGTATACCTGTTCAAGCTGCCCACGGCTGCTGGCGCTTCTAGAACCCTGCCAAGAGAGTGTTGCGGTGATGAGCAGAAGCAAGTTACCTGCAACCCGAGCCATTGTCTCTTGGGTGAAGCTAAAAGGAATGGCCGTGTTGGTGTGAAGTGTAAGCCATGCATGAAGCTCCTGTGGTGGGGCGTAATACCAATGTAACGCAGTATTGCTGGCGATAAGCTGAATGGCGAGCATTAACCACCGTTGGGTCCTATCCAGTCTGTACATGTACACATAAAGCGCAGATAAGGAGAGGAAAAACATAAATGGGCCATATAGAGCGATCAGCCAGCAGCTGAAGAGGATTTCGGCCGCAAGCAGCAAACGCTGCATACCTGAACGGGAGAAGTCTTTCCACACCGCGAGTCCTAGCGCAATGATAATATACAGAGTATAGCTATCTTCTTGTTCCAGGGGTAGCACCAGAATGTACAGGACCGCAGGAACTATGAGTAAACCGTATTGCAGCAACCGCATCGGCATATGTCAGAGACATCCTTTATTTTAGAAGTGAAGGTATACCTTCCGGTTATCTATGTCGATTATATCATAGGCAGTTTTCCCATCCGAAGATGACTTAAGTCACCTTTGTTTCATGACCTTTCGTACCTTCGCAGAAGATCACAATTCGTTACAATACAGATATGAAAATCCAGTCGCAGGAAGCTGGACGGAAGAGGAGTGTATAATCTATGGCTATGCTTGAAGTGGATCATGTCGTGAAACGATACGGTAGCAAGCTGTCAGTGGATCATTTAAATCTGAGTGTCGGTAAAGGTGAAATTTTTGGATTGCTTGGACCCAATGGTGCAGGGAAAAGTACCACCATTAGCATGATTGCCGGTCTTTTAAATATGGATCAGGGTGAAATTCGGTTGGATGGCATATCGGTCAAGGAACGGCCGCTTGAAGTGAAACGCAAAATCGGACTGGTACCACAGGATCTGGCTCTATATGAAACGATGACCGCTGCAGAGAATGTAACTTTTTTTGCCCGACTATATGGACTCCGTGGAAAAATGCTTAAAGAAAGAGTGCAGGAATCCCTCGAATTTGTAGGTTTGCAGGACAAAGCAAAGGATGCCCCGTCCACTTTCTCTGGCGGTATGAAACGCAGGCTGAACATTGCGTGTGCCATTATGCATCGACCGGATTTAATCATTATGGATGAACCAACAGTGGGCATTGACCCGCAATCACGGAATCATATTTTGGAGTCGGTTCGTACGCTTAATCAGATGGGGTCAACCATTATTTATACAAGTCATTACATGGAGGAAGTTGCTGCAATCAGTCACCGGGTAGCGATTATGGATCAGGGGCATATCATCGCCTGCGGCACCGAAGCAGAACTGAGAGAACGGGTTGCATCTGAGGAAAAAATAGTGCTCACCACTTCGGGCATTGGTCACGACGTTGTGGAGGAGTTAAAACTTCATCCCCGTGTGCGTGCGGTAGAAGTATCAGACAATACATTGACCATTACGCTGCCTTCTGCACAGCAGGACCTACAGGATATGCTCTTCATTTGCAGCAAACATGAAATCTCCATTCAATCGCTCAAGGTCGAAGAGCCTGATCTGGAAACGCTCTTCCTTAATCTGACCGGACGTACGCTTCGGGACTAGGAGGATGTCAGATGAACATATGGCATATTTGCATCTTTGAATTGAGACGAATTCTGAGAATTCGTTCCGTTCTGCTGAATCTGTTTATTCTGCCGCTGCTGCTCATCTTTATATTGGGTACTGCTCTTTCCAGTACAATGGGTACCGCAAAAGAAGCCATTCCTGATCCGGTGAGAGTAGGGATCATTCAAATAGGAGATAATTCCGGTTCTGGAGCGATCAGCGAAGCTTTAAATACATTTGTGACATCCCCGGCGGTAGCCGACATGATGAAGGTACAGAACATACCTACGGAAGAAGAGGCTGTAAGTGCACTGCGACGTGGTGATCTGGATTTTGCCGTAATTGTCCCATCGGATCTGGAAGAGCAGATCATGAAGGGGGAAGAGGCAAGGTTGCAATGGATACTGGGGAAGGATGGCACGCTCAATGTTGTGGGTGAGACTTTGTTTACGCGGTTCACGGATGAACTGAACAGACAGGTCGCTGCGGCGAAAGTGTTAGGTCCTGACGCAGTAGCTGCAATGGCTGAGCATTCACAGACCAATAGAACGAGCTCTTCATATATAGCCGTCAGCAGTCCCGGAGAAGTGGGTACCTCTTATAGTGCTTCACAATATTATGCAGCTTCCATGCTCGCCATGTTCATGCTTTACTCAGGCATGACAACCAGCAACAGTCTGTTTGGTGAGAGAGATAAAAAAACGCTAACTCGCTTACAAACAGCTCCAATCGGCAATGGGGTCATTTTTGCAGGGAAAATTGCAGGCAATAGCTTAATTGCTTTCTTGCAGGCCATCATCATCGTACTGGCGACACATTGGTTATATGGTGTGAACTGGGGCACACATCCCTGGCTAATTGTTCTAATCTGTGTGCTGATTACGCTGGCTTCCATGACTCTCGGCGTGATTGTTGCCCTGCTTTTCAAGAATTCCGCATCCGCAAGCGCCGCTCTTCAAGGCATCATTATTGCCATGACGTTTATTAGCGGTGGATTTACACCCATTGCCGTTGGTTTTGTACAGCGAATAAGCGAATTTACGGTAAACCACTGGGCTTTGCAAAGTTTTCTGCGGATGATGCTGAACGCTCCCTTAAGTGAGATTATGTACAGCATCATGATGCTTGGTTCGGTATGTGCGGTAATGGTGGCGGCAGCGGGACTGATCTATAGAAAGGCGGGATATCGCTATGAATAGCCTGAATATTGCCTGGCTGATGATCCGGCGCACGATATTGCGCAAACGTGGTTTCATCACATTCTTTCTTCTTCCTTGCCTTGTCGTCACAGGAACAATTGCGCTGTTTGGGAGCGAGGAGGGAACACGTGCAGTCATTCCTTATGTAAACGAGGATCAGGGTGAAGCAGGTAGATGGATCTTGGATGAGCTTGGCCGCAAAGAGGAATATTTGCTCAAACCCATGAAAACCGTTGGGGAAGTTAATGAAGCCATCGGGCAGCAAAGGGGGAGTTCGGGACTCGTCATCCCGGCGCATTACACGGACAATTTACTGCAAGACAAACAGCCTGAAATCCAGCTGGTAGAACTTCGTGTCAGTGAAAGCTCTTATACGCTTAGAGCTGCTGTTGAAGGTTTGGCGGCGGGATTGAATCAATCTGCTTCGGCAGTATTGGCAGCAACAGATGCGGCATCGGGTGAGACTCCTGATCCAGCTCTGGCCCAAGCAAAATTTAAA
>NZ_LGRP01000030.1:0-14258 GCF_001636635.1 Paenibacillus sp. O199 | reverse complement strand
GAAGCAACTGAGCTGAAGATTTATCCAAAACCGGGTTTGAACAACGTAACCGGATTTACAATTATGTTCATGATGGGTCTGCTGACCAGTACAGTTGCTGTTATTATGGAAGACCGCAGGCAGCGGACGATGGCAAGAGTCTACACGGCGCCGGTCCGCGCTTATGAAATCGCACTGGGCAATTTTCTGGGGAGTTTTGCGATCGGTTTGATCCAAATTGTTTTGGTACTGGGGATTAGCAGATGGGTGCTTCATTATGATGCGGGGATTCCATTTGGCATCCATTTGCTTATTTTGGCCGCATTTATGCTGGTCTCCATGGGGATTGCGAGTACGGTTGCCGGCTTGATTCGTGAATCCAAAAATGCAACCATGCTGAATTCACTGATTATCACACCGACGTGTATGATTGGTGGCTGTTTCTGGCCGCTGTCGATCATGCCGGATTATATGCAAAAACTTGCTAATTTTGTTCCACAGAAATGGGCGATTCAAGCAGTGGAAACGATCTCTGCTGGCGGTACGTTGTCGGACATTGCCCTACCGCTGCTGATTCTGTTTGGCATGGCAGCCATTTTGCTGACGGTCGGTTCTGCGATTCTTCGTCCCAGCCAGCCAGGCGTAGATGCGTAAAGTGTGAATCGTTTGTATGATGAAGGTAATCACATCGTGTGCCATTGCTGTAAAACGAATAAAACAAGTGATCCGCTTTTTTAGCCATAAAAGTATAGAATAAAAACAAAAAGCACGTTCTGCTGAATCGAATTCAGTAAGAACGTGCTTTTTATAATAGAGCAAGGATGCTTCATACGAAATGTTTGAGATTAAGGCTGGAGTTGACGCAAGACGGTGATTTCCACACGTCTATTTTTTTGCCGCCCAGCTGCGGTAGTATTATCCCCAGTTGGGCGCGTATCCGCGTATCCGGCATATTGAAAGCCGTCAGGGTCGAGCTTTTCTTTATCGAGAAAAAATCGCAATACAGACAGTGCGCGTTCACCGGAAAGCTCCCAATTGTCTTTATAGGTAGCGTTTGCCCCGACAGGAACGTTATCCGTATGCCCTTCAATGCTAACAACGGTGCTCAGATCACGGAACAAGCTTGCCAATTTGCTTAGTGTGGGTGAAGCATCACTTTTGAGTGCAGCTTTTCCCTGATCAAACAGGAAGCGGTCACTGAGTGTGATAGAGATGCCTTGCGGCTTGTCCGCAACAAAAATCTGGTTTTCCAGTTTATTGTCCTCGATATACTGGGTAATCACATTGAACAAATTTTGCAGCTCCTGCTCCTGTGATCTGAATTGCTCTTCACGCTCCGTAAGTGGCTGATCGTCATCAGCTGGCTTACTTGTCTCGGAGCCGGAAGAGGGTCCTTTGCCTTCTCCGGGGTCTTCGCCCTGAATCTGGGAAGGCGGATTCTTGGTAATAGCTTGTCCAGCTGTACCACCAATACCTTCACCTTGATCGAGCAGGGAGTTGGATTGGTTGAAAGTATTTTGCAACGATTGAGTAACCACATCGTATTTACCAGAATCCAGATGGCTCATGGCATACATGATCACAAAAAAGATCAGCAGCAGAGTAATGAGATCGGCATAGGTAATCATCCAGCGATCTCGATGATCTCCAGGTTCACGTTTTCCGCGCCGTTTACTGCGCCGACTCATCCAATCCCTCCTTCACTACAGGACGTGTAATCTGGCGGTGAGTAAGTGTGAAGGACTCCAGCCGTTTACGCACAAGCTGAGGGTTTTCCCCGTTCTGGATGGATAATACGCCTTCGAGCAGCATTTCCATCGTCTGAATTTCGTCAGCTCCACGGGATTTAATTTTGGAAGCAATGGGTAAAAAGATAAGATTGGCACTGGCGACCCCGTAAAGGGTTGCGGTAAAGGCAACAGCAATTGCTGGTCCCAGTCCGGTAGGGTCGGTCAGACTGCCGAGTACCTGAATAAGTCCCATTACGGTACCAATGATACCCATCGTTGGAGCATAACCGCCTGCTGATTCAAAAATTTTGGCATAACCTTCATATTTTTGTTCGACGGAATCAATCTCCATCTCCATGATCTGGCGAACAACATCCTGATCTGTGCCATCGACAACCATCTGAATACCATCTTGCAAAAATGGATGCGGATGGTCCATTACTTTTCGTTCCAGTGCAAGCACGCCTGAGCGGCGAGCGATTGAAGACATATCTACAAGTTCTTCAACCCACTGGCTTGTGTCATTGTTGTTACGCCCAAAGGCCATGCGGAGGGCAGCAGGAATCGTACGCAGCCGATGTGCAGGGAAACTGGCAACAACTGCGGCAATCGTTCCACCAAATACAATTAGAGCAGCCGTCTTTTGCATCAGACCGGATAATTGGCCACCTTCCCATAAAAAACCACTAATGACTGCGGCAATCCCGGCAATAATGCCGATAAGTGTCGCAATATCCATAAATTAACCCACTCCTATCTTTAGTTCGCGATTGCATCACTTGCACAGACGAGGTATAATTATACGGGAACAAATATTCCTATTACTATAAGTTTTCCCATATGTAAATTCGGGGAACTTCGACAATATATAGTGACTATTATTTTAGACGATAGGGTGAGATACGGCAATGAGCGATATTATAATGAGCGACAAAACGTTCGAAATCGAATCAGAGTTTTCTCCCCAAGGTGATCAGCCTGCAGCCATTGAAGAATTGGTGAAGGGCGTTCAGGAGGGGAAGAGATATCAGACATTGCTGGGTGCAACCGGTACGGGTAAGACGTTCACCATTGCACAGACGATTGCCAAGCTGCAACGTCCCACACTGATTATTGCCCACAATAAAACGCTGGCAGCTCAGCTTGCAAGTGAGTTCAAAGACTTTTTTCCAAATAACATGGTTGAGTATTTTGTCAGTTACTACGATTACTTTCAGCCAGAGGCCTATATTCCTTCCTCGGATACGTACATCGAGAAGGATTCAAGTATCAATGAAGAGATCGATAAGTTGCGCCATGCGGCTACGAGTTCATTGTTTGAACGCAGAGATGTCATTATTGTAGCGAGTGTATCCTGCATCTATGGTTTGGGTTCGCCGCACTCCTATTCCAGCATGCTTCTGTCCCTGCGGGTAGGGATGGAGAAACCGCGCAATCAGATTTTGTCCCGTCTGGTGGAGATCCAGTATCAGCGAAATGACATTAACTTTGTGCGCGGTACGTTCCGCGTGCGGGGCGATGTCATTGAGATCTTTCCAGCATCCAAGGGTGAACATGCGATTCGGGTGGAATTATTCGGAGATGAGATTGAGAAAATTACGGAGATTGATGTGTTAACCGGAGAACTGGTTGGGGAACGTGAGCACATTGCGATATTCCCGGCATCTCACTTCGTAACCCAGGAAGAGACGATGAAGGTTGCGCTAGTGAATATTGAGCGTGAACTGGAAGAGCGTCTTGAAGTATTGCGTGAACAGGGGAAATTGTTGGAGGCTCAGCGACTGGAGCAACGTACCCGGTACGATATCGAGATGATGAAAGAAGTCGGCTTCTGTTCAGGGATTGAAAACTATTCCGGCCCACTGACATTCCGCGAACGAGGCGATACACCTTACACGCTAATGGACTATTTTCCGGATGATATGCTGATTGTGGTCGATGAGTCCCACGTGACTCTTCCACAGATCCGTGCGATGTATAACGGTGACCAAGCACGGAAGACTGTACTGGTTGATCACGGATTCCGTCTGCCATCTGCGCTGGATAACCGCCCTCTCAAATTCGATGAGTTTGAAGGGAAGATGGATCAGATTATCTATGTATCTGCGACACCAGGTCCTTACGAGATTGAGCATACGGATACGATGGTGCAACAGATCATTCGTCCAACCGGTCTGCTTGATCCAATTATTGAACTGCGTCCAACGAAGGGGCAGATCGATGACCTGATCGGTGAGATTAATGACCGGATTGCGAAAGACGAGCGGGTCCTGATCACAACATTAACGAAGAAGATGTCCGAGGATTTAACAGATTATCTGAAGGAGATCGGAATCAAGGTACGTTATTTGCACTCCGAGATCAAGACATTGGAGCGTATGGCGATTCTACGTGATCTAAGGCTGGGGGTTTTCCATGTCCTTATCGGAATCAACTTGCTCCGGGAAGGTCTGGATCTTCCTGAAGTTTCTCTGGTAGCCATTTTGGATGCCGATAAAGAAGGCTTCTTACGTTCGGAACGCTCACTGATTCAAACGATTGGCCGGGCGGCGCGGAACAGTGAAGGTCGAGTTATCCTGTACGGTGACAAAGTGACAGATTCGATGGAAAAAGCGATGAAGGAAACGGAACGCCGTCGTGCGATCCAAATTGCGTATAACGAGGAGCATGGCATTACACCACAGACGATTCGCAAAAAAGTGCGTGATGTGATTGAAGCAACCAAAGTTGCCGAATCCAAGAAAGACTATCTTACAGGCGCTGCCGAGAAGATGTCGAAGAAGGAACGTCAGTCGCTTATTCAGCGCCTAGAGGCAGAGATGAAAGACGCAGCCAAAAACTTGCAGTTTGAGCGTGCTGCTGAACTTCGTGATGCATTGCTGGAACTGCGCGCAGAATAGCTTATTAAGGCAGACAGCATAAGTTTAAGATAGAGGCACAGTAGAATGTGTCGCAGCATGGATAGATCTGCAACAAGAGAACGGCCGGGTGGCCGTTCTCTTGTTGAGTCAGGAAATCAGTGATATCTACCGATAATTAGACATGTTGAAAACGTAAAATCAGGTCTATACTGATAGAAAAGTTGAAATTGGTTAAAAGGTTTATAGGAAAACATTTGGAAGTCGTGTACCCAGGAGCCGAGCCGAAGGCAATGGCGACCATCGCGAACAAGGCGAAGCCGTGAGCGTCCGGTGTTTAAGGGGAGCCGAGCCAAAGGCAATGGCGACCATCGCGAGCAAGGCGAAGCCGTGAGCGTCCTGGTGTTTAAGGGGAGCCGAGCCAAAGGCAATGGCGACACTTGCGAACGAGGCAAAGCCGTGAGCGCCCTCTCGTTGTAGAGCGGCCGTCTAAGAGACCGGCATTTGGCCGGGATCTTGGACGAAGCTGCGGGCACACGACAACCTTCACATAGCAAGACCCGACCATTCACCATTGCACCGCCTGTTTCGGGTGTCCAGAGGGCTGCGCCCTCTGGGGCCCTCCCTTGGAAGGGAGGGTTTGGGAGGGATCGAAAAGCCTTTAAAAAAGGTTGGAATTTCAACATTGAAAGGATGAATACCATTGGCGAGCGAGAACATTGTCATCAAAGGCGCGCGAGCGCATAACCTCAAAAACATTGATATCACCATCCCGCGTGACCGTTTTGTTGTATTGACCGGTCTGAGTGGCTCAGGCAAGTCCTCGCTGGCTTTTGATACGATATATGCCGAAGGACAGCGACGATACGTTGAATCATTATCGGCTTATGCACGGCAGTTTCTGGGGCAGATGGAGAAACCGGACGTTGATTCCATTGAAGGATTGTCACCGGCTATCTCCATAGATCAGAAAACGACAAGCCGTAACCCGCGTTCCACCGTCGGAACCGTTACGGAAATTTATGACTACCTGCGTCTGTTATTTGCACGTGTGGGACATCCTCATTGTCCGGATCATGGCGTGGAGATTAGCTCCCAGACCGTAGAACAAATGGTTGACCGCATAATGCAATATCCTGAGCGGACCCGGTTGCAGATTCTGGCACCGATTGTCTCTGGACGCAAGGGTGAACACAAAAGCATATTTGCCGATGTGTCCAAGCAGGGCTTCGTTCGTGTACGGGTGAACGGTGAATTGCGTGATTTGTCGGAAGATATTCAATTGGAGAAGAACAAAAAGCATACGATTGAAGTCGTCGTTGACCGGATCGTGATTAAGGAAGAAGTGCAATCACGTTTGGCCGATTCTATTGAGACTGCACTTAATCTGTCCGGTGGACAGCTGCTGGTAGATATTATGGGTGAGGAAGAGCTGCGCTTCAGTTCCAACTTTGCCTGCCCGGTGTGCGGATTCAGTATTGAAGAGCTGGCGCCGCGCATGTTTTCGTTCAACAGCCCATTCGGTGCCTGCCCGGATTGTGATGGATTAGGTGTCAAAATGATTGTTGACCCGGACCTGTTGGTGCCGGATCGAAGCAAAACAATTGAAGAGGGTGCGTTTGATGCCTGGACAGGTGGTACATCCACCTATTATCCGCAGTTCCTCAAGTCGGTATGCGAACACTTTAACATCCCGCAAAACGTACCTGTAGAAGATCTGCCTGCTGAACAAATGAACAAGCTGTTGCAGGGTACAGGTACGGAGAAAATTCGTTTCCGGTATGAGAATGATTTTGGACAGCGGAAAGAAGCATTGGTTACCTTTGAAGGTATTGTGAATAATCTGGAGCGTCGTTACCGTGAGACAGCATCCGAAGGTATCCGTGAATTCATTGAAGGTTATATGAGTGCCAAGCCTTGTGGAACATGTAAAGGACAGCGACTGAAACGTGAAAGCCTTGCTGTTACGATTAACGATCACAACATGGCGTATGTGACAAGTTTGTCCATTGGAGAAGCTGGCCGTTTCTTCGATTCGCTGCAATTGAGTGAGAAAGAAGAAATAATCGCCAAACTTATTTTAAAAGAAATCAACAGCCGTCTCGGCTTCCTGGTAAACGTAGGACTGGATTACCTGACCCTGAGCCGTGCTGCAGGAACGTTGTCCGGTGGTGAAGCCCAGCGGATCAGACTGGCGACACAGATTGGTTCCAGCCTGATGGGTGTGCTGTATATTTTGGATGAGCCGAGTATTGGTCTGCATCAACGGGATAACGATCGTCTGATCTCCACACTCGCTCACATGCGGGATATCGGTAACACACTGATCGTGGTTGAACATGATGAGGATACGATGATGGCCGCCGATTATATTATCGATATTGGTCCGGGGGCAGGAATCCACGGTGGTACCATCATGTCGCAGGGTACACCGGAAGAAATCATGAATGACGAGAACTCGTTAACGGGTCAATATCTGAGTGGGCGCAAGTTTATTCCGGTTCGTACCGAACGCCGTAGTGTCGGGGACCGCTGGCTGGAAGTGCGTGGAGCGAAGGAAAATAACCTGAAAAACCTCAATGTAAAAATTCCAGTGGGTGTATTTACCGCAGTAACGGGTGTATCCGGCTCGGGTAAATCGACGCTAATTAATGAGATTTTGTATAAAACGCTTGTTCGTGATTTGAACCGTGCACGGGTACGTCCAGGTCAGCACAAAGAGATTCGCGGTCTGGAACATATTGATAAAGTTATTGATATTGACCAGTCACCAATCGGACGAACACCACGCTCCAACCCGGCTACGTATACAGGCGTCTTTGATGACATCCGTGATCTGTTTGCACAGACCAATGAAGCCAAAGTGCGCGGATACAAAAAAGGTCGGTTCAGTTTCAATATTAAAGGTGGACGTTGTGAAGCATGTCGAGGGGACGGCATTATCAAAATTGAGATGCACTTCCTGCCGGATGTCTACGTGCCTTGTGAGGTCTGCAAAGGCAAACGGTATAATCGCGAAACACTTGAAGTCAAATACAAAAATAGAAATATTGCAGATGTGCTGGAAATGACGGTAGAGGATGCAACGCAGTTCTTCGAGAACATTCCGAAAATTCATCGCAAAATGCAAACCTTGCTCGACGTGGGGTTGGGCTACATTAACTTGGGCCAGCCTGCAACAACGTTGTCCGGTGGTGAAGCACAACGCGTGAAGCTCGCTTCCGAGCTGTATCGTCGTAGTACGGGTAAAACGATCTATATTCTGGATGAGCCAACGACCGGTCTTCATGTCGACGATATTGATCGTCTGCTGAACGTCCTGCACCGTCTGGTGGATTCCGGAGAATCGGTACTCGTTATCGAGCATAACCTGGATGTTATCAAAACAGCCGATTATATCGTTGATCTGGGTCCGGAAGGTGGAAGCGGTGGCGGAACTATTGTTGCGACAGGTACGCCTGAGGATATTATTAAAGTGGAAGCCTCCTATACCGGTAAGTACTTGAAGCCAGTATTGGAGCGGGATACGGAACGAAGCAAGACGTTACAATTGACGGAGTAAATGCTCCAGTTTACAGGTTATTTGTGAATATCTAACCCTTCTTTTCATGAAGTAGGTGGCATCGATATATGATCTGATGCCCTCTTCTTCCGAGGAGAAGGGTTTTCTGATATTTTACCGTTGTGCCAATCTTAATATGACATCGGTGAAAGTGTTTACATATGTGGTAGAGCAAGCATTCCATCAATCTACTGCCAAACTGGATTTTTTTCATTTTTCTGGATGATAGGGCTTGCATTACAAGCAGGGTACAGATAACATAGAGGAAGATATTAGGGTATGCGTTTAGCTGTTCAACTATGGTGAGGAGGTCTGTCTATCCATGCTGTTTGCAGAAGCTGCCGCGGCGAGTACTTCGAATTTTAATGCGTTTGATATTTTTGTCATCTTATTTACGATCCTGATTTTCATTGGAGTTGTCCGACTGGTTCGCGCACCGAAGAAGAATTTGTTTGCTATCGGATTTGCAGTGGTTAGTCTGCTGGTATTCCTTTTGACGGACTATGCCATGATTACCGGTTGGTTTGGTTCGTAGAGACACCGCTGAACTTATTTGAAAACAGCAAGTAGAAGAACAGACAAACACTTTCCAGAGAATTAAGGAGGGTGTTTTTTTGTGTTTTGCAGAGTGGTTCGGATAATACGGTCTTCTCTATCGAAATTAGGTCTTAAAGAGATTGTACAGGAATAATTTGTATGTTAAATTTGAGGATACCGGTATTGCAGATAATAGAGAAAGAGATTCAGTAATGGATCATATGGTTCGGTTGCATAACGGAGGATATATAGAGAGGGTTAGGTGAGAGAATGAGAGTGTTGGGGAAAAAGGGCGTAGCCATACTGATGGCTGCTGTACTCTCGATCAGTGTTGCAGCAACGGCTGGGGCAGCGGAGTCTTCATCAAGTATGCAAGCCAAAATGGTAGATGGACAAGTATATGTTAGTTCAAAGGATTTGGTCAAAGCGCTCGGAGGAAGTGGGCAATATGACGCCAAGTCTGGAACGTTTCAGTATAAGGGCAGTGAAGCAGTCCCGAAAGTAATTGAAAAAGTATCTCCTTCTGTTGTAGGCATTATCGGCAAATCTACTGAATTACAGGATGGCGTCACATCGGATCGCTATAACCTAGCTCATGGCACTGGCGTGATCATCCGCTCCAACGGCTGGATTGTGACGAATGCCCATGTGGTTGATGGATTAATAAATCCGTTGGTCGTGACGACTGATGGCAATACATATAAAATCACCAAAACATACAGTGACCCGTTAAGCGATATCGCTCTAATCAAAATTAATGCCAAATCTCTTAAACCGGCGACCTTCGCCAAAGCTTTCCAAACAACTGTTGGAGAAACCGTCATTGCCATCGGCACACCGATTTCCTTCTCTTTGCGTAACTCGGCGACAGTGGGCGTAATCAGTGGTCTTAATCGGGGAGTGGAGGCTACCTATCGGTTGATTCAAACAGATACAGCCATTAACCCTGGCAACAGCGGCGGACCGCTGGTCAACCTCAAAGGTGAAGTTGTTGGTATTAACTCTATGAAATTTTCAGCAGTGGGTATCGAGAGCATGGGATTTTCAATTCCAGTAGATACCGTTCAATATATTATCAATCAGTTCTTTGAATACGGAAAAATCAAGCGTGCAAGCCTCGGCTTGCAACTGGAAGAGAGCTGGTCAGCGATTGTGGGCCTGCCTACTGATGATCCTTTGACGATTACGGGTGTGCTGTCAGCTCAAGCGAAGAAAGCCAAAATTAAAGAGGGGGATGTGTTATACAGTGTGGCAGGCACACGTGTGTCCTCTGTGGTGGATATCAATGAGTTGCTCAAAAAGTATGTGCCAGGACAGAAAGTCAAACTGTTAATGCAAACGGACGGCGATATTGTCACTCGTACGGTGGTCCTTGCTGATCGAGCGGATATCCAAGACGATGAAGATGAGCAGTTCACTGTAGATGAAGATCAATAAAGCCCGGCGAGCAATCCGGATCCAGAGAGGACGAATGAACGGAATGAAAAAATCATTTTTACGTGTGCTAAGCACAGGTATGTTAGCCGGGATGCTGAGCATTGGAGCGGCTTTGCCTGCGTGGGCATCCGATCTTATAACAAGTGAGCTGCGGATCACAGCGGGTAGTACGAGCGCTTATATCAACGGCAGCAAGCAGGCAATCGCCAAACCATATCAGTTCAAAGGCGTTACGATGGTTCCTGTTGGTGTATTCAAGAAGGCTTTTGGCAGCGAGATCCGACTGGAGAAGAATGATGTGGTCAAAGTTAAGGAAGGTCCGCATACTGTCACCTTAACCATTGGCAGTTCGATTGCCTGGGTGGATGGAGTCAAAAAAGAGATGGGCGCAGCCCCAAAAATGGTTAATGGCGTGCTTATGGTACCACTCCGCCCGGTAGCTGCGGGGATTGGCGCTACACTTGCTCCAAGCAGTTCAGGAGAAATGGTCATTCGATTATTGCAAACGGACGAATCGGAGGATGAGGACGAGGGCGGCATTAATCTGGACGAAGGCAAAACGAGAATTGGTAACAGTTATTACGGCTGGTCCATTAATTACCCATCCGACCTCATGATTCTGCAAACGGGTGAGCAGGAGCGCATGATGACATTTGGCGCGGAGGACAGCAGTTATTATCTTGAAGTGTATGTGAGTGACCAGGATGTGAATTTGGATTCGGATGATTTGTTACAGCAGCTTGTTCAGGAAGCAAAAGAGAGCGGAGATACGGTGCTCGATCGGGAATCGATTGCCAAAGGGAAAACACCTTATGCCCGGATTGTGGTTAAGGATGCGGACGGGGTGTTATGGGAAATGCGCCAATATATCCATGATGGTCGCCAATATGACGTATACCTCGCGGATTATGGAGCACTGAATTACAAGGATCTGGGCAAACGTGCAGCGCTACTCAATTCATTCCAGCCTACTTATGCTCAGTCCGATCGTACAATTAAGGATCTTTCAACCGTGGATGAGGGGATGCGCTCTACCTGGAATGATGATTATGGCATTGAACTGAAGATTCCAGCAGGCTGGTCCATGGACAACACCCAGATGATATACGAAGCCAAGGATGGTGCATATCTGCAACTACGTGTTACATCTGCACCGAAGGGTGCGACGGTCAAAGAGTGGAGTGGCCAACTGGACAAGTGGATGCGTGAGACATTCACGCCGGAAAGTTATGAGCCGATAGGTTCGTATACGATGGATGTATCAGGCGAGACTGCCGAAGTGAATGAGTTCCGTTATAACTTTGGCGATGGATGGCAGACGGAGTTCGATGTTCTTTTGCAAAAAAATGGCTATCGCTATTATGCAGAGTATACGTTCCCTGAGGAGCAGACGAAGGATCGGGAATGGTTTAAGAGTATCATGAAGAGTGTTGAGATTGATTTTGATACCGTATCTGATAATTTCGGACAGCTGGATGAAGACCCATATTTGACGGATAAAACAAAATCTGTGACACGAACGTCCAAACGTTATCATTACAGTGTAGATATTCCACGTTACTGGACGCCGTACAATGATCGGTTTGAGTATTCTCCTGTGGTTTATACCTTCACAGGTGGTCAATTCTCCATTGCCGCGAGTGAGGACAAATCCATTGAAATGACTGTCAGTCAACTTAGAGAGGCGTATGCGGAAGCAACCAAAACGCGTAAAAATTTCAAATTGATTAGCAGTGAGGAGTTGACGTTTGCGGGTGTGCCTGCGTTTTCCTTTATCTATCATGAAGTGGACAATGGTGTGCCGTATACCGGACGTCAGATCGTGTTTGAACAGAACGGAACGACGTATACCATTACGAGCGGGCTGAATGACGCCAACAAGACGGAAGTCCAGGCAGCAGCGCTGGAAAAAGCCGTGAACTCATTTACTTTTATCAAATAATACGAAATACTGAAATAAATAGATGTATGTTGCCGGAGGGTCGAGAGATCTTCCGGTTTTTCGTATATGCATGTTGAGTGAGATGGAAATGAAAATGATAAACGGTTTTTTCAGGAAAGCGTAGAAGAGTCGTTGCAGAAGTGGTACACTATACTAGTTCAGGAGTTATGACTGCTGTTCTGAAAAATAAGAATGACTGTAGGCTTGGGAATCAGGCAATACAGACATAATGTATAGATATAGCGATACAGTGACAATGCAGGCGTATGGAATCAAGGAACAGGATTAGCGTACAGGGTATTAGGGATGAAATCCGGCTATGCCGGTTATGGGGAGGATACACATGAAAACAGCAACAATACGAAGAGAAGACGTTGAGCTTCTGGCACCCGCAGGTGACTGGGACTGTATGCGTTCGGCGGTAGCCAACGGCGCGGATGCGATTTTCTTCGGAGTCGAAAAATTTAATGCACGGGCACGGGCGAACAATTTCCGTATGGACGAGCTGCCAGAGATTATGGCGTTTTTGCACAGTTATGGCGTAAAAGGTTTTTTGACCTTTAATATATTGATTTTTGAAAATGAATTGACGGATGCCAAAGAACTGATTGACGCTTGTGTCGATGCAGGTGTGGACGCCGTGATTGTACAGGATTTGGGTCTGGTCAAAATGATTCGCGAGATCTCGCCGGACTTCCCGATCCACGGTTCAACCCAAATGACGATTACGTCACCGGAAGCGGTGGAGTTTACGAAGCCGTTTGATATGGAACGTGTCGTGCTTGGACGGGAGAACAACCTGAAGCAGATTCAGAAGATCGGAGAACAGGCGAAGTTACCGATGGAAGTATTTGTTCACGGTGCGTTGTGTGTGTCTTATTCCGGGCAATGTCTGACTTCTGAAATGTGGGGTGGACGTTCCGCCAACCGTGGGGAATGTGCACAGGCTTGTCGTCTGCCGTACGACCTGATGGTGGATGGTGAGCATAAACCAATGGGCGATGTGGCGTATCTGCTGTCTCCGAAGGATCTGGCTGCAATTGACTTGATGCCGGAACTGATCGAAGCAGGCGTAACTTCCTTCAAAATCGAAGGACGTCTCAAAACGCCAGAATACGTGGCCAACGTGGTTAGTAAATACCGCAAAGCGATTGACCGTTACTTTGATGGAGATAATACTCCTCCAAGTAAGGAAGAAGTTCGTGAATTGCAGCAGAGCTTCTCTCGTGGATTCACACACGGTTTCCTGGACGGAACGAATAATAAACAGCTGGTTGACGGTACGTTCCCGAAAAGCCGTGGCGTCTATCTGGGTCGTGTAGACCAAGTATTGCGTGATGGTGTCGTCCTGAAGCTTGATGCACCAGTGAAACGTGGAGACGGAATTGTATTTGATGCCGGAGATCCGACGAAGAAGGAAGAGGGCGGACGTGTCTACGATGTACGTCGCAAAGGCGTGAAGCTTGAAGGCGAAGCAGAGGAAGGCTGGATCGTGGACGTTGTACCAGGACGTAGTGACGTGGACCTGCGCCGCGTGAAAGTTGGTGACAAAGTATGGAAAACGAATGATCCGGCGCTGGACAAACGTCTGCGTCAGAGCTTTGAAATCGAGAAGCCTTATCGTATCTTCCCGGTAAACGTAAAAGTTATCGGCAGCCCAGGGCAGCCGCTTAGCACATGGTGGACGGACGTGCAGAAGGGCACGACGGTCCGTGTTAATTCCGAGATGGAACTGGATATCGCCCAGAAGCGTCCAATGACACACGAATTGCTCGAAGAGCAATTCGGACGTCTGGGCGGCACTGTGTTCCAGCTGGAAGAATTGGACGTCAACTTGCACGGTGACGTCATCATCCCGATGCGCGAGTTGAATAACATTCGCCGTCAGGCGGTGGAACAACTCGCGGGCGAGCGCCCTAAACCGCCCGTCTACGTGAAACGGGCGGTGGAAGTCTACGGCGATGCGGTTAAACCAGCAGCGCCAGTTGCTCGCGGTCATGCGGAGCTGACCGCGCTATGCCGCAGCCTGCCACAAGTAGAGGCAGCGCTGGAAGCGGGTGTCGGCATGATCTACGCCGACTTCGAGTTTATCAAGCAGTTCCCGGCAGCGGTGGAAGCTGTTCGTGCCGCAGGCCGCAAGATTGCGTTGGCAACACCACGCATTCATATGCCTGGCGAGAACGGATATCACAACAACATCCTGCGTTTGCAGC
>NZ_LGRP01000066.1:0-9210 GCF_001636635.1 Paenibacillus sp. O199 | reverse complement strand
CACCGGTGCAGCTCACACACCCAGGACGGCCAAGGCCGTCCTTTTGTTCGTCTCCGGAAGAAATAGCAGCCAGGCACGTACCAGAAGCGCCCACAGGCTGAAGCCCGAGCGCCCGGCCCCTGCTGCTTCCTCCATTCGGACGATTCGAAACCCAAAGAAAAAGACCACCTTAGAAAGATGGTCTTTGAAAAAGCGATTAACCGTTCACCCCATGATTGAGCGTTCCAATTGTAGTAGGTGGAACTGGAACAATAATACTAAAAAGCGCTACTGTTAAAAACATGGCCATTAATGTTTTTTTCATTTGTCAGGACTCCTTTTATAATAGTTTCATATCTTAGCTGTTGCTCTGTTGATGCTAATTTTCGGACTTTCTCATACATTGCTGAATTTGTAATAAATTCCTTATACACATCCATATTAACCGCTATTGCTAGATATTCAAGAATGTAATTTATTGTATCATGGTAGGATTTTTGATTGAGTGTGTATATGGCTAGTTGGTTCAGTAGTTTAATGTAATACACGCGATTCCCAATATCCTCATAGCTTGCGAATATCTCAAGATCGTGAGAGATATGATCGTTCAAAATATGATCAACATTCCAGTTGTTAAGGTTAGCCGCTTCCAATATGGTAATCAAACCAGGCAATATCTCTTCCTCGTCTGATTGAATAAAGGTGTGGTACTCTTCCAGAATTTCAAAATCACCGGCCAGTAGATCAATAGCGTAGGAGTTAGCTTTGGCAAAAATCTTAAACCGGCGAACTTCTTCTTGGCCTTCCGGATCTTGAGTATTGTACTGATCCAAGTTTTCATAATGTGATATGCAGGATCGTGCTTCTTCATATAGACCCTGCTTCTGGTACACGATAGATTCAGCCAGGTAACTATATCCTATGTAAAATATGAGCGGCCTTCTCATGGGCAACTGAAGTGGGGATATGTCTCCGTACTTTTGTTGTGTTTTATATAGATTCCCTGAGACTTTGTGCATGTGCCTTATGATTTTTTTTGCTTCTTCCCAATCATTCTGTTTGTAACATATGCGAAATAATTCAAAAGCTTTATCCAGAACATGATTTTGATCTGACAGTAAGAAAACTTCTTCATTTTCTTGCAATGTAATCCCTCCATATCTAACATATTCATGGAGTCAAAGGTGTGAGACCCGGCATTTTTGTCCCCATATTATTACAAATATATACAAAAATTAACTATCGGTCAATTCCAAATAACCAAATGCCTTTGCAATAAAGGTAAATGTGAACGGGATGTGTATATTTGGTAACATACATCCATGAGGGAGTGAGCCAGCTATGTTAAATGAAAAAATCATTGTGCGGGTCAGCGATCACGTACCTGGATATGAAGGGAAAACAGTGGGTGTTGCCCGGCAAGGTGACGTTTTTATATTTCGCAGCCCGATCGGTAATTTAAGTGATGCTGAGTATCTTACATGCTATAAGCTTAGTAGAAGTGACTTTGTAGAGCCGTTCAAACGCTCTACAGAGCGCCAATGGATCGAACAGGAAGAACGGTACCGATTATACTTCAACGGACTTGCAGAACGGTTTATGCCTATAATAGAAGCCTACTGGCACGAGGATGGGGCAGATGTAGAACTATATTGGTCTGTTATGGAAAAACAAGGTATAGAAAGCCGCTGCGCGGATCTGATGCTTTTTAATCAGTATCTATGGCGTAAAGCCAGGGAGCTGGAAGAAAATGAATCGGAGAATCTTAGGCGAATTGATCAGGTTTATGAGATGATCAAGGGCATTAGTAAGATATTTGAGGCTAGAGCCGGACAAAGCTCAATAGAAACAGACTCTATATATTTCAAAACAGACGATTCTATTTTCTGGCATGGGTGCTTATAAGGGGGAGAATGCATGTTCAAGGCCTATAGATTTATAGAGTGTGGGGGAAAGTATTTTCCACCTGATCCGGTAGAGACAGCCGCAGAGCTATATCAGTACGTTCAAACTCATAAGGAGCAATATCCAGAAGTTCGCGTTACCGATCGTGATGATTATATTGCGGTTCAAGCGATCAACGGCATAATTGTTTTTCTGAAAAAATGGGCGTTGATGGAGGTCAAGCAGAAATACATCAATGAACCAGTAGTTTTCAACTCAGACGCTTTTAAACAGGCTTTAGAGCGTTCAGGGTTCCCTACCGACCCCGATTTAGATTTTAAAGCACTTGCTGCACAGAACTATTTGACGGAGCTGTATGAGAGCATAGAAGGTGAAGATTAAGCCGAAACAAGGGAGAGAATTATTTTAAGCAATACTAAGGGACTGTCCCTAGCCATTTTTATGACTTATGGGCAGCCCCTTGTTTTTGCATAACGATTCTAATCTATATTTTCAATACCCCATTCTCCTGCTTCATTTTTAGTGAAGAAGTAGGTAATACCTTGATTTTCAATATTGCCGTCTGAGGATTTTTTTGCAAAACGCACGCCTACTCTAATTTGTTCTGGTTGATCTCTTTTTTCTATAAGATCTAAATCATAGAACATAAATTGATCACTTTCGTTTGTGTAGTAGAAGCCTTCCCTTATAGATTCCAAAGACTCTTTATTCAGATTTTCTTTAAACTTTTCTTTGTTGTTCTCCACAACCGACTGAAGATTGTTATTTAACTTGGAAATAATGTTTTTGTCAAAGAAGCTGCCCTCATATTTGTCAAAGTCTATAGAGACACCTTCTTTAAAATCCGCCGTAGTGATGTCCTTAATTGCTTCATTTTCTCCTGGTTCAATCAAACTTTCTATGTCTGAAGGAGTGTTGGTTGATGGTGCTGATTGGCTCGTTGTGTTGCTTGGTTCTTCACTATTGGAAAGAGAGTCAGCGTCATTTGATTTTCCGCATGCAGAAAGAAGTAAAGTTCCAATTAAACATAAAGATAAAATACCATGAGTGAGATTTTTCATTAAATGAAGTCCTCCTTGAAAGTTTTGGTATATATGTAAGAACGCAAGGAACAAAAAAAAGTTGCAAATCATATTGCGTAACGATACGCTATATGATATTATATGATCATAAAGAGCCACTCCTTGATGTTAGGGTGCATTAAGTACAGTGGATACCCTCTCTTTAATTACTTTATATTAAGGAGAATGATAAATATGGCACAAGCATCTTTTGTACAGAATACAACGGTTGGTGGAGTCAGTGGCGTATATTATATCTCGGCTGATGTTCGAGATGTCTCAGTTCAAAGTATTGGTGGTAATCTTGCTAATTCCAGTTATTCAGGTGTTAATGGAACATTCTTCGATAATCCAAATAAGTTGCTTGGTATTGCAACAGGTCCTAACGGAGCTGCTGTAAAGACTGGTGGCGCACGAACTCCTCTAGGTTTTAAGAGAGGAACACTCTTCTGCTATAACGCAGAGGCTAATGCCAGCCAAATTACTTGCTCTGAACATGTAGTCACAGAGGTAACGGAATATCCTGGTCAAAGAGCCTGGATTAACTGGGCCATTGGTGGTTTGAGTCTTCATGTTCGTAAAAATCTCGGTAAGGCAGATTACTATGCCAAAGTGACAGCTGAAGAAAGTCCAGCAGGTATTGGCTCGTTTGGTTCAGGAATCAGACGTGCGCGTACATTTATTGGATACAAACCATCCAATCAACGGGTAATTATGGGATACATTAGTAGCGCAGAAGCTTATGAAGTCCGGGGGGGGTTGATCGCTTTGGGGTGTACTGAAGGCGTTATGCTTGATTCTGGTTCGTCTTCTCAAATTAAAGGTAAAACATCAGCAAGTAACACGCCTATTAACGTGGGAGCAACTGTAGGTGTTTACAACATGGTTGCAGCTAGCCCTTCTTCTTGGGCATAAATGGTATTTAAGGACGGGTGTCCCCGTCCTTTTTTTTATGTATTATAGCGTACTAATAGCCGATTGCTCATATTGAGCAATCGGCTATTATGTACGTTCAGTGAAATCCGAATAGGCCATAAACAAACAACTTCAAGAGTCTTCCTTTTTATCCTGGCGATTAGCTGCTTTTGAAGTGCTTTGATGAAACGTCTTAACCATCAGATTCATCGTCTTATCAAGTTGAGCCAGGCGTTTCTCTAATCCATCCATTTGTTTGTTGAATTTAACAAGTAACGTCTGAAGCAGGATAAGACAGAGAGCAATAGGGAATCCAACGTTTCCGATTAGCTGAACAACAGCCTGTAGATCCATAAGTAAATACCTCCCTTCTTTAGTTATATTATAGTATATAGCGTTACGTAACGCTATATAAATAAAAAAAGTATATATTATATGTTATTATGACACAAAATATGTGCTATAATGAAAATAAATAATGATAGGGTGAAGCGAATGGAATTGAAAGAAAAGCCTTCTAGGCTCACTGTGTATCTTCCGGAAACAGCCAGAACAGAGTTACTACGGATCTCTGAAGATACTGGATTGTCTCAATCCCAACTGGTTGTTTTGGCTACACATAGTTTAATAGCTAACCATAAAGCAAAAGGCAATGCTATTTTTTCAGAATTGTTAGGTATTGGTTCGAAATCACATGGAAATTAATTACAAAAGATGGGATAAACATATTGTGAGGTGTTACGAATCGCTATATAATATGCATAGCTGAAAAGGAGGGCATATATATGAAGTACAGTATCAACTTATTTGGATTTATGGTTGACTGTGATATTAAAATCACTGGTGAGCATTTTGGTATAGAAATACCGGAGGAAAATCAAAAGGCACTGAAAAATTACTTAATACGCGTATTGCCCAAGTATGGAAGGGAAGCTACTACTGATTCGTCCTTAGATGCATTAGTAAAACTTGCCCTGGATGCTGAAAAGACATTAGATGGCCGTATGGTAGAACCTAAGTTGAAATTACCCTATGAGTTCCAGCCTGAAATTAAAGAAAAACTAATTGAGGCAGCCGCGTTACAAGAGATATCAGCGACTCAATTATTGATTCGTATTATTGAAAATAAATACCAAGAAATCATGGAATAGGGGAATAGACAAATGGCATACGGAAATAAAGTTAAATTCCATTATGACGTACCTGTGTATATAAAAAAGCAACTCGCTACAGCTGCAAAAAAGCTAAATATGACAGCAACTGAACTGTTATCTAAAACCATTGAAGAAGAATATGAACGTATAATAAAGGAAAAAAAGGCTAAATGAGATTAGCCTCTAAAATAAATTGGTGCATTCTATACATTTGGTCAATAGAAAAACTTTGATAGGAATAATCTCGACCAATATGGTCATACGAAAATACATGAAAAACAGAATAGTTTTCTGACCTGTTGTCTTCGATTAAGTAAACATACACATTAGGAATTTCTGTTGTTACATGACAATGAAATTGAGATGTTGGACTTGCATCCATGATCCCTATAATATGTTGCTTTACATCTGAGGATATATCGGACAATTGATTTTCAAAAACTAACATAAGACAAGGGACCCCCTTTTAATTGAATACCGTTTCTGTACTAGGTTCATCCATTATACCAAACGTACGTTCGCATGTTAAGGGTACAATTTCCACAGGAGTATATTTTTTACGTATGGATTGGTTGATATGTTTCGATTTTTCAGGTTACAATATTGACTTTTTGTTGTTGTTTTTATCAAATAATGACTTTTAATAGAGGGAATAAGGAGAATAGAAGATTAATTTTTCAAGTAATTCCTTTTTGTAGAAAAAGGCGTTTTTTTTATTGTATCATATAGCGTAACAATACGATACGTTATAATTAAAAAGCGTTTTTAATGCTGCTTTCTATCGTGTTAAGGGGTTTGTAAAGGAAGAATGATGTCCGTATAGGTATACAAAAAAGGATCGTCAGCATATCTGCAACGATCCCTTTTTGTCGCCTGCTAGTTGAAAACAACATCTGACGTCGGTAAATACCGAATTCAGTTTGCAGCCTAAGATTTCTATTTTATTCTGTATTAAAGCTCTTCCTTCGAATTTGCAAGTTTAACAGAAAGCAATCCTGACATGTTGCCGCCATTTTTAGTGCTGATACTAACCCAGTGGGTACCTGTTGCCCATGGTTTGGTTCCATATTCAGGCCAAGTTGCACCAGGAGCTACAGAGAACGACATTTTTTGAGTACCAGACAGAGTACTTTGAGTAACTCGGACAGTTAGGGTTTCCTTAGATGTATTTTGAACCCAAACTTTGACCCATCCATAATTTGCTTGGATATTAAAATTCTTCGTGAAGCTACTTCCGGAGATCGGTGAATTCACAATAACTGCCATTGGGGTAATGATTCCTTCCCCTTGTGTAGATGTATTAGTTGCTGAAGAGTCCACTACATTATTTGTTAGTGCTGCAGATGCAACCGTGACAGCTGCTACCAAGGATAATGCCGACAAACCTACGAACAAAGTGCTTTTCTTCATAATTTAAAACCCTCTTATTTAAAAATATACATAAAAATAGCTTTGCAAATTTACCATAAGTTACATGTATATACAAGATAAAAATAATTCCAATTTCAAAATTACATGGCCGGCTAACTCAAAAACGTGGACATGAAGCTTAATGGGATTAAGTTGCAAAAGGTCCAGCCTTCATCATCTTTAAGATGAGTAAGCTAAAGGGGTTAAAGTAACGGTTAATTATATAGGTACTTTTACTGTATACGAGTAATAAAAAGAGAAAGGCTGGAAAATAAGCCTTTCTCTTTTTATTATTATCGTTTCATTATTTTTTAATATTTACTAATAACTAGTAGACATATTAATGTTGTTGATATATTATTAATATCATACATTTTTCCTTTTTATATATATTGTTACTGATATGATGATTATTGCGGTTACTATTGTCATCACAATGGGCCAAGCTCCAAAAGTTAACTCTCGAAAGTTCATTTGTCAACACTCCTTTTTATAATAATTTATATAATTATTATATACAAAAAACAGAAAAAATGGAGGTAAATTAATGAAAAAGTCTATTTTGTCAGCACTCACACTACTTATGGTTCTGGCTGTGCCAGTCAGCGCGTCTGCGGAAAGTACCCCCACAGATTTTGAAGTAAGACCTGCAAGTACTTACATTCTTCCCGAGTATGAAGATTATCAACCTGAATCTACTGGAAAGACTTATGAAGATGTCGCCAAAGAATTCGGAGTAAAAAGTCAAGTCGTGACAAATGACCAGATTTCAGAAGCTATTGTGGTTAATAGTCCAGAGGAATACGAAGCATTATTGAGCTCCCTTAAGGAAGGATTTGAAGTTAATGGAGAGCCACAAATAGATGAAAAGTTACAAGTAGCAAGTCCTAGCCGCTTTACTACTATGGGTACTAACTTTATTGTTCCATATGAAAAAGTTATACATGATTTCAAAGTATACTGGGTAAAGGCTTTTGCAGATGCTTCTGTGGCTGACGGAAAAATTACAGGCGTTAATGGATATTCTAAATTATACGGATACCAATTTGGGCTAAGTTATGTTGGACAAAACCCGTCAATCAGCATTGCCAGCGATAAAACTTCTTTCATAGCTACATACCGCGGTGAAATTCAGCTTTATATATTCTTTGAGGGTGTTGGTCGCATAGATAGTTTTGATATCTTCGGAACTATTTCCGAAAAAGTAGTTAGTAATACTTAAACAAAACATATCAAAATAAAGGGAAGTATATTACTCCCAGAAGGACTGTCGAGAAAATCTCGACAGTCTATTTTTATTCCTCCGATCAATATACTGGGCAAATTTAACAGTGGAATGTTAATAATGAAATCTCTCCGGAGTATTCACCTCCTACATGGCTGGTGAGTCAAGCAAGTGCGTCATGCGGGCTAACGCGAGTAAAACCCCTGGCGTGCCAGACAGCAGGTATACGGTGTTTTTGGATTGAGTTAACCATTGCGAATGGGCTACAGTGTAATATAATGTATTTTCGAAGAATCCTAGATGCATCCGTAAGATTGCACAGAACCCCGTTGGTTCAATGAAACACTCGTGAAAGCAGTCTGCACATAATTTCGGATTAAACGTCCTTAAAGGTATAGAAAAAAGGATCGTTGCATGTCTGCAACGATCCCTTCTTCAGCTTCAAAATATACATTAGGAACGTATCAATCAGTTTGAATGCTTTTGTAACGTCAAAAATAGCATGATTTCCTTATAGTTTGGCAGCATTTCTATTGGTTTTTTTCCATTCTGCTGAACAGCGTTTGCATCGGCACCATATTCTAGAAGCAACTGCACCATTTGATAATCCAAATTATTAACAGCCACTCCTAAAAAAGTGCGATCCCATTGCGTACGATTGGGATTAGCCCCTGCTTCTAGGAGCGCTTTTGCACTACTAATGTCTTTATGTGTAATAGAGAACCAAAGAGGGGTTACTCCTTCTTCATCTACGGGATCTGGATTAGCTCCACTTTGCAATAACAATAATACTGTATCCGAGTATCTATCTTTTGCAGCTTGATGAAGTAAAGTTCTTTTTGAGTCATTAACCGGCTTATTAATGTCGTACTTACTATAATCGAGAATCAACTTCGTTTTTTCGGCGGATGCCAGAACTACCTGCCTTGCTATTAATGGACTGTATTTTCCATTATCATAAAAGGAAAAATCGATCCCATTATTAATTAAAATATTAACTAGTTTGAGATTATCTTTAGATAGGGCTGAGAGTAAAAGATCATAGTCATCCTCTTGCCAATTTTCTGGATCATTTTTTTTACTATAAGGTAGTCCAGATTTAAGTAACAAAGACAACAACTCATTATCTTCATTTTCTACAAGTTTCAAAATAGCTTCTTTGGGAAGGGTCCTAGGATCTGCTCCGTAAGATAAAAGAGTAGGTACAATAGAATACCATTCTCTAAAGAAGGCTAACTCTAATGCTGGACCATATACCGTAGTGTTAAAAAATCCTTCATCTCTAACAGTGTCATTTACATCCGTTCCACTATTCAATTGTTCCTTTACTTTACTTTCGTCTTCATCTACAATCGCTTTTAATAAAAGAAGAACATTTTCTTTTTCAACACTACTTTTTTTCATGACAAAAAACCTCAATTCCCCAGCAAATTATGGTTATGCAGTGACTCGTATATTTTATCACTTATGCTCTGATATGAGAAGTTTTTGAGCCTTCAAAAGCTATTCACATAGTTCTTAAAGGTATAAAAAAGGATCGTCAGCATTTCTGCAACGATCC